>JACCXV010000095.1 GCA_013696835.1 Gemmatimonadota bacterium
GTGATCGCCTGCCGGTAGTGGCGGTCGTGCACGTCGCCGGCGGCGAAGACGCCTGGCACGTTCGTGAGGGAGCCGTCATGGACGAGGAGATAGCCGTCGTAGTCGGTCTCGAGCTGACCCTCGAACAAGGCGGTGTTGGGGACGTGGCCGATCGCCACGAAGAGCCCGCTCAAGGGGAGCCGGCGCGTCGCCCCCGTGATCATGTCCTCCAGCACGACGCCCTCCAGAGCCCCGTCCCCCAGGTACTCCAGGACGCGGCTGTTCCAGGCGAACTCGATGCGTGGGTTGGCTAACGCCCGATCCTGCATGATGCGCGACGCGCGGAGCTGAGCGCGGCGATGGATCACGTGCACGCGCGCGGCAAAGCGGGTCAGGAAGATCGCCTCCTCCATGGCGGAATCGCCGCCGCCCACCACCCCGACCTCTCGGCCACGGTGGAAGAAGCCGTCGCAGGTCGCGCAGGAGGAAACCCCGTGGCCGACCAGCTCCATCTCGCGCGGCAGCCCCAGCCAGCGGGCGCGGGCCCCCGACGCGACGATGAGGGCCCGCGTCCGCACCTCCCGCCCCTCGGCCACGAGGCGGAAGGGCCGCCGGGAGAGATCCGCCTCCTGGAGCTCGCCGCGCATGACCTCGGTGCCGAAGCGCTCGGCCTGCTCGCGCATGCGACGGATCAGCTCGGGGCCCTGGATGCCCTCCGGGAAACCGGGGAAGTTCTCGACCTCGGTGGTGAGGCTCAGCTGCCCGCCGGCCTCCGGACCTTCCACCAGCAGGGGCTTCAAGTTCGCTCGCGCTGCGTAGATGGCCGCAGTGTAGCCGGCGCAGCCCGAGCCGAGGATCACGACCTGGCGCATGGGAACGCATGGGGAGAGGTCACAAACATTCCTTCTGCAGACGCACGCAGGATGTAAAAACTTCCGCCGGGGCGGAGCGCGCGCGCCGGTCGCGCCCTACGCTGGGGTGGGCCTGGACCTTGCGTTCAGCTGCAAGTCAACCCTTGCAGCGGCATTCGCGGGACTCCACTCAACAGGCGCATCATGACCTACGAAACCCGGAATGACGAGTACGTGCTTCATCTCACGTGGGATGAGGTGGAGAAGCTGCCGGCGAGCCTCCCAATCCGCTGGAAGGTGGGCGTCGGGTACGTGATGCCCGCGAGCGGCGCGCTGCTGTCGCGTGTCCGGCGCGCTCTCGCCCAGCCGTTCCGCCCCGCGGAAGAAGCGGCCTGATCGAGTTTCGCCGGCGATCCGGCAGCGGAAGGATGGCCCCGTGGAACCGCGCGGTGGGCTTTTCGCCGCGCGTTTCCACGCCTTCGAATGGCAAGGCGAGCCCCGCTCCTCAGAAGCGCCCGCCCCCCCCGATGTAGAACTTCACGCCCTCGCCCCCGACGGCGGCACCGAGGCGTGCGACCACGTCGTTGGGCACCAGCACGCGGAGCTCCGTCCCGAACGACTGCTCCATGTCTCCCAGCTCGACGTTGTCGGTGAGGTCGCGGTACACGCCCGCCGATTCCACGAACAGCGCGGCGTCCAGAGCCGCCTTGCCGGCTTCCTCCGCCCACACCCGCCGGCGGTACTCGGCCGCGCCGTAGAGCAGGTCGTTGTCCTGAAAGCGGAAGCTCGAGAAGCTGCGCAGCAGGTTGCTGCCGCCCAGGCTGGCTAGGTAGTAGAAGGGCACGAGTGCCTGATCGTTCTGGGGCTCCTGGTGAATGCCGACCAAACGAAGCGCGATCACGCGTGTCTCGTCTGGCAGCGGAAGGTAGCCGTTGAACTCGCCCGCGAAGCGGTTCCAGTCGAAGGGCGTGTCGTCGAGCCCCCGGAAGGCGTCGAACGAGGCGGCCAGGAGAGCGCCGCGGTCGGGGTTGCGCGCGTCGTTGCGGCTGTCGTAGCCGACGAAGAGCCCACCCTGGCCGTACTTGCCCTCCTCTCCCGATATGCCCGGCAGGACCCCGACTCCTGGAATCAGCAGGCCCCCGAAGCGGTCCTCGATGTCGGTGAGATCGTCGTTCTCCCCCTCGAGGATGTTGTTCTTCCGGTATCCGCCCCGGGCGCCGACCACGATCCGATCCGCTGCGGCGTACTGCGCGTCACCCAGGAGACGGATCTCCTCCTGGCGATAGTCGGTCTCCTGGTCCTCGCCGATGTCCATGCCGAGCCCGGAGAACTCGTCCTGCGTGTCGAGGTCGTATGCGCCGGTCACCCGCACGTAGTTGCTGCCGCGGGCATCCCGCACGCCGATGAAGGCCGAGTGCTGCATGTAGCCCTTGATCGTCGCGCCGGCCTCCACACCCGCCCAGACGGGAGCCGGGTACACCACGTACCCCACCGCGGCACCGAGGCCCGATCCCGCGCCGAGGCTGCCCGGCTGGAACTTGAAGCCCTCGACGTCGCCGCTGCCGCTCCCCAGCAGCCCCTTCTCGACCGCGAACTCGAGGAGCGGCGCGAGGCCGAGCGCCAACAGGCGATGCGGCGCCAGCAGGATGGCGTCGGGTCCATCGAGCGCGGGCTGCGCGAGCTGCTCACGCGGCTCGAGCGGTTCCGGTGAGATCGCTCCCTCGAACGGTGGTTGCTGCGCCTGCGCCGCGGCCGGCAACATGACCAGGACCAGGGCCGCGATCTTCAGGAGTCCGATTCTACTCGACACACCACTAGGCTTCATCGGGGATTCTCTCTGCTGGATTCAAGGGGAAATGGAACGTCGGTGGACGGTCGAAAGACGGGGCCGGCCATGAGGAGCGCCAGCGGAAGGCGCAGATATCCCCGCCAAACCATGGCGGACACCAACTTAGGTGGGCATGTGGCACTGTCAACGAGCCTCGCTCGGAAGTGACGGGGAGTTCAGGGCACGCCCGCGCCCCGGACGTCTAGGGCGTCGCCGGCTTCGGCCCAGCATTCGATCTGGACCTCCAGCTCGCGTCGGGCCTCTTCGAGCTCGCGTCCGAGCTTCCCCGCGCGCCGAGGGCCATCCGCCTGCGCGTAGAGCGCGGGATCCTCTAGCCGCGACACCAGATCCGCCACCCGTGCCTCGAGCTCCGCCACGCGCGCCTCGACCGCCGCCAGCTCCCGGCGGGAGGCGCGCTCGCGAGGCTG
>JACCXV010000108.1 GCA_013696835.1 Gemmatimonadota bacterium
GCTCTGGCCGCCGCGGAAGGGGCCAAGGCAGCCCGGGCACGCGCCGCGGGCCGGGCCCTGGCGGAGCGCGCGCTCGCGAAGGGTGTGAAGCGCGTGGTGTTCGACCGCGGAGGGTACGTCTATCACGGCCGCGTCCGCGCCTTCGCGGAAGGCGCGCGAGAGGGCGGGCTGGAATTCTGAGGCTTCCCCCCGGGGTCGTCTCGTAACGGTTTGGGTCCGCCCCTCGGGCGGCCCCGGGAGGTTCAACGGTGGCGGAACGCGATCGCGATCGCGAGAAGAAGGACATCGTCGAGAACGTGGTGGCGATCAACCGCGTCTCGAAGGTCGTGAAGGGTGGACGGCGCTTCAGCTTCAACGCCCTGGTGGCGGTGGGTGACGGCAAGGGCCGCGTGGGCGTGGGGATGGGAAAGGCCAACGAGGCGACCGATGCGATCCGCAAGGCGTCGGAGAAGGCGCGGGCGCACATGCGCGGCGTCTCCCTGAACGGCTCCACGATCCCCCACGGGACCGTCGGCAAGTTCGGCGCGGCGGAGGTCATGCTGAAGCCGGCATCGCCAGGCACCGGGGTGATCGCCGGGGGCCCGGTGCGGGCCCTGCTCGAGTGCGTCGGCGTGGCCGACATTCTGACCAAGTCGCTGGGGTCGAACAACCCGCACAACCTGGCCAAGGCCACGCTGCAGGGGCTGCTGGGTCTGACGAGCGTGCATCAGGTCGCGGAACGGCGCGGGTCCGACGTCCGCTCCGTGCGGCCGAGCACGCGGCGCCGGCCGGTGGTGACGGGGTCCGCGGCGGCGGACAACGGCTCGGCGCCGTCCGGCCTGGAGCCGGCGATCGCCGCGCCACCGCGGAGCGAGGACTAGCATGGCCCGGGTTCGCATCACTCAGACGCGCAGCACGAGCGGCCACGCCGGCGTGATGCGCCGCACGCTGCTGGCGCTCGGCTTGCGCGGGCGGGAGCAGACCGTCGAACACGAAGACACGCCGCAGCTGCGCGGCATGTTGCATCGCGTGGCCCACCTGGTCGAGGTGCGCGCGGCGAACGGCGCCTCGCCGGGCACCCGCGAGGGAACCGGGCGCAGCGCGCGCCAGGGGAGCGGAGGCGAATGAAGCTGCACAGCCTGGAGCCCCCCAAGGGGGCGCGGAAGGACGCCAAGCGCGTGGGACGCGGCCCCGGCTCCGGCCACGGCACGTACGCCACCCGCGGGCTCAAGGGCCAGAAGGCGCGCATGTCAGGCAAGCCTCCCGCGTGGTTCGAGGGCGGGCAGATGCCGCTCCAGCGGCGGGTGCCGAAGCGCGGCTTCACGAACCATGGCCGCGTGGAGACCCAGCCCGTGAACCTGGACGACCTGGACGCCCGGGCCGGCAGCGAGTTCCCGCTCGCGGCGCTGTACGAGCTGGGGCTCGCGTCCCCGCACAAGGGCCCCGTGAAGATTTTGGGCCGGGGAACGATCGGCCGTGCCGTGCGCGTGGAGGCGCACCGCTTCAGCCGCTCGGCGCGCGAGGCGATCGAGGCCGCCGGAGGGTCGGTGGAGGTGCTGGAGAGACCGAAGCGCCGCGGGAAGCCAGCCCCGCGCGCGGAGCGAGGCACGGAGGCAGGCGCCGGTGGCTGAGCAGCAGAAGACGCAGATCCCGAACATCTTCAAGATCCCCGAGCTGCGGAACAAGATCCTCTTCACGCTCGGGATCCTCGTGGTGCTGCGGCTCGGCGCTCACGTGACGATCCCCGGGATCAACCGGCTCGTGGTCGAGACGCAGTTCGGCAACGCGAACTCGATGTTCGGCATGCTGGACATCTTCACCGGCGGCGCCCTGCAGCGCGCGACGGTGTTCGCGCTCGGCATCATGCCCTACATCAGCGCCTCGATCATCTTCCAGCTCCTGACCGCGGTCTTCCCCTATTTCGAGAAGCTCCAGAAGGAGGGCGAGGAGGGCCGCAAGCGGATCGCGCAGTACACGCGCTACGCCACGGTGGGCCTGGCAGCCGTGCAGGGGTACGGCTACGCCGTGTACCTGCAGAGCCAGGTGCCGCAGGCGGTGGAGATGGGCGGGTTCCGCTTCGTGCTCACCACCGTGATCACGCTCGTGAGCGGAGCGGTGTTCGTGATGTGGCTGGGAGAGCAGATCACCGAGCGGGGTCTCGGGAACGGCATGTCGCTCATCATCTTCTTCAGCATCATCGAGCGCTTCCCGCAGACGGTCGGTCAGATCTACGAGCTGTGGCAGACCGGTGCGATCAGCATCTTCGCGATCCTGGCGTTCTTCGCCACGATGGTGCTGGTGATCGCCGGGGTCGTGTTCATGACCATGGCCTTGCGCAAGATCCCGATCCAGATCCCCCGCAAGGTCGTCGGGCGCAACCAGGTCCGGCAGGGGCAGAAGACCCATCTGCCGCTGCGACTGAACTCCGCCGGGGTGATGCCGATCATCTTCGCCCAGTCGATCCTGTTCTTTCCGGCCACGCTGGGGACCTTCTTCCCGGACGTGGGGTGGGTGCAGGGGGTGTCGCGGGTGTTCGCGGTCGAGTCGCTGTGGTACCTGGTGCTGTTCACGATCCTGATCGTGTTCTTCACCTACTTCTACACGGCGATCATCTTCAACCCGATCGACCTGGCCGAGAACATGAAGAAGCAGGGCGGCTTCATCCCGGGCATCCGGCCCGGCGCCCGCACGGCCGAGTACATCGACCGCGTGCTGACGCGCGTGACGCTCCCCGGCTCGTTCTTTCTGGCGGCGATCGCGATCGTGCCGCTGCTGATCTTCCGCCTGGGGCCGTTCCGCTCGATCCCCACGTTCATCGGGGGTACCGGCCTCCTGATCGTGGTGGGCGTGGCGCTGGACACGATCCAGCAGATGCAGTCGCATCTGCTGCTCCGGCACTACGAAGGCTTCATGAAGAAGGGCAAGCTCCGGGGGCGCGGGGCCCGGACCTTCTAGCGCGATGGCTGCGATCCCGGCGTCGGATCGCGGACGGCGCTTCGTGGTGCTGATCGGGGCGCCGGGGGCCGGCAAGGGAACCCAGTCGGCTCGGCTGGCCGAGGCGCTCGGGCTCTGCAAGCTCTCGACCGGGGACCTGCTGCGCGAAGCGGTGCGCGCGGGGACTCCGCTGGGTCGCGCGGCGGAGGAGCGGATGCGGCAGGGGTTGCTCGTCGAGGACGACGTGATCCTCGGTCTCGTGCGCGAGCACCTGCGCACCCCAGGCTGCGCCGGGGGCGCCGTGCTTGACGGGTTTCCGCGGACGCTCGCGCAGGCGGAAGGCCTCGACGAGCTGCTTGCCGAGGTCGGGCAGAGCGTCGAGCGCGTGGTCTCGATCGAGGTGGACGAGGAGGAGATCGTCCGCCGACTCTCGGGGCGCAGGATCTGCGAGCGCTGCGGCCGGGTGCGCGAGTCGGCCGAGATCGTCGCTCCGCCGGAGCCTCCGTCCCCGCAGGTCGCGGCCCTCCCGGCGGACGGCGTTGCGGCGGCGGAAGTCTGTCCCTCCTGCGGCGGACCGCTCGTGCAGCGGGCGGACGACCGGCCCGAGACGGTGCGTCGCAGGCTGGAGGTGTTCCGGGAGCAGACGGCTCCGCTCCTGGCGTGGTATGCGCAGAAGAGCCTGCTCGGCCGCGTGGACGGGGGTGGAGACGTGGCGCGGATCCACGCGCTGGTGCGGAGGGAGTTGACGTGATCGTCGTGAAGACCGCCATGGAGATCGGCCGCATCCGCGAGAACGGCGCGTTGGTGGCCGAGGTCCTGGATCGGCTGGGTGAAGCCGTCCAGCCGGGCGTCACGACGGCGGACCTGGATCGGATGGGGGAGGAGGCGATCCGCGCCTTCCCCGGGGCCACGCCCTCGTTCAAGGGCTACAACGGCTATCCGGCCTCGATCTGCACGTCGGTGAACGACGAGGTCGTGCACGGCATCCCCTCGCCTCGCCGCCGGCTCGAGCAGGGGGACATCGTCAGCGTCGACGTGGGCGTGCATCGCAACGGCTGGCACGCGGACTCGGCTCGGACGTTCCCCGTGGGCGAGATCGCCGGAGAGTCGCGGAGGCTGCTCGAGGTCACCGAGGAGTGCCTCTACCGCGGCATCGCGGAGATCGCGCCGGGGCGGCCGCTGGGCGATCTGTCGGCCGCGATCCAGGAGCACGCCGAGGCCGCCGGTTTCAGCGTCGTCCGGGAGCTGGTGGGCCACGGCATCGGTCGCCACCTGCACGAGGATCCGCAGGTGCCGAACTACGGCACGCGCGGGACGGGGCTCAGGCTGCGGGCGGGGATGGTCCTGGCGGTCGAGCCGATGGTGAACGCCGGCACCGCCACGGTCGAGACGCTGGAGGACGACTGGACGATCCGCACCGTGGACGGGTCGCGCTCGGCGCACTTCGAGCACACGGTGACCGTGACCCTGGAGGGGTCACGGATCCTGACGTCGGCGATGGAGCCCGTCACAGGGGCCCGCGAGGGCCAGGGAGCGCGCGAGGCCGCGCCATCCGCGGCCCGCGCGTGACAAGAGAGCCGTCCGCGGCCCGCGCCTGAAAAAGAGTCGGTCCGCGGCCCGCGCCTGAACAAGAGAGGATTGGACCCGTGAAAGTGCGAAGCTCGGTCAAGCCCATCTGCGAGAACTGCAAGGTCATCAAGCGGCGGGGCGTGGTGCGCATAATCTGCAAGAAGAATCCCCGGCATCGGCAGCGTCAGGGCTGACGACGGGGCAACGGCTTCGCCGGCAGCGCGGCGGAGCCCGTACGGGCGTCACTGACCGCAACAGGGAGCGTTCATGGCACGCATTGCAGGAGTCGACCTCCCGCGCGAGAAGCGGGTCGAGATCGGGCTCACGTACATCTTCGGGATCGGCCGCTCCACCGCCGGACAGATCCTGCGCAAGGCCGGGGTGAATCCCGACACACGCGTGAACGACCTCTCCGAGGGCGACGTGGCACGCTTGCGCGGGGTGATCGAGAAGGAGCTCAAGGTGGAGGGCGCGCTCCGCTCCGAGGTCAACATGAACATCAAGCGCCTCATGGACATCGGCTGCTATCGCGGGCTCCGCCACCGCCGCGGCCTGCCGGTCCACGGACAGCGGACGCACACGAACGCCCGCACGAAGAAGGGGCCGCGGCGCGCGATCCCGGGCAAGAAGAAGACGGCGGCCAAGAAGTAGCGAACGGGTCAGGGATCCTCAGGCAGGAGACACATGGCGCAGCAGAAGAAGGGCCCCAAGACGAAGAAGAAGCGCGGGGCCGTCGAGGCGGAGGGCATGGCCCACGTCAAGGCGACCTTCAACAACACGATCATCACGATCACGGACATGGCCGGCGGGGCGCTCGCCTGGGGCAGCGCCGGCAAGGCCGGCTTCAAGGGCTCCAAGAAGTCCACCCCCTTCGCCGCCCAGGTGGCGGCCGAGGGCTGCGCGCGCGAGGCGCTGAACATGGGCGTGAAGCGCGTGCACGTGCGCGTGCAGGGCCCGGGCTCCGGCCGCGAGTCGGCCATCCAGGCGATCCAGGCCGCGGGGCTCGCGATCAAGTCGATCAAGGACGTGACCCCGATCCCGCACAATGGCTGCCGGCCGCCCAAGCGCCGGCGCGTGTAGTTCCACCGGCAACGCAAAGGAGACGATGGCACGCTACACCGGACCGGTCTGCAGGCTCTGCCGACGCGAAGGCCTGAAGCTCTTCCTGAAGGGCACGCGCTGCTACACGGAGAAGTGCGCCGTCGAACGGCGCGGGTACGCCCCCGGGCAGCACGGCCGGGGCACCGGCCGCCGCCGGAAGGCGAGCGAGTACGCGCTGCAGCTGCGGGAGAAGCAGAAGGTGAAGCGAATCTACGGGGTCCTGGAGACCCAGTTCGAGAACTACTTCGAGGATGCGTTCCGGCGCACGGGAGTCACGGGGGAGCAGCTCCTCGTGAACCTCGAGACGCGTCTCGACAACGTCGTGTACAGGCTGGGCTTCGCGGGCTCGCGCAAGGCGGCGCGGCAGCTCATCCGCCACCGGCACATCCTCGTGAACGACCGGCCGGTGGACATCCCCTCGTTCCGCGTCCAGCCCGGCCACACCGTACAGGTGCGCGAGCGCGCGCGGCAGCTGCCGCTGGTGATGGAGGGGGTGGAGCGGCGGGGGCAGGAGGGCACGGTGGCGTGGCTCGAGGTCGACTACAAGAGCGCCACGGGGCGCATGCTGGAGGTCCCGACGCGCGCCGGCATCCCCATCGCTGCCCAGGAGCAGCTGATCGTCGAGCTCTACTCGAAGTGAGCCCGGTTACTCCCTGCGGAGGACATTGATGATCAAGAACGATTTCGTTCTGCCCAGCCGGGTGGAGAAGGACACCGAGAAGCTGACGGGGTCGTACGGCGAGTTCACGATCCAGCCCCTGGAGCGCGGCTTCGGCCAGACCCTCGGCAGCGCGATTCGGCGGGTGCTGCTCTCCTCGCTCGAGGGTGCGGCGGTGTGGGGCGTGCAGGTCGAGGAGGTGCTGCACGAGTTCTCGGTCCTTCCCGGCGCCGTGGAGGACATGTCCGAGATCGTGATGAACCTGAAGCGCCTGGTGCTCGCGACGGATCCCGACGCCGGGCCGACGGTCCTGCGACTCTCGCTCGATCGGCGTGGCTCGATCTCGGCGGGTGACATCGACGAGCAGGGTGGCGTTCGGGTCCTGAACCCCGACCTGCACCTGATCACCATGGACGAGGCCAAGCGCCTCGAGATGGAGATCCACGTCAAGCGCGGGCGCGGCTTCGTGCCCGCCGACCAGCACGAGAGCGAGATGCGCAAGCGGATCGGCTTCGTCGCCGTGGATTCGCTCTTCAATCCCGTCGTGCGCTGCAACTTCGTGGTCGAGAACACCCGCGTGGGGCAGCGCACCGACTACGACCGCCTCACCCTGCAGGTGACCACGAACGGGACGATCAATCCCGAGGAGGCGGTGGCGCAGGCGGCGACGATCATGCGCACTCACTTCGAGTACTTCCTCTCGTTCGAGGAGCCGCGCGAGGAGGAGGAGGACGACCTCGAGGAGAAGCACAGCCGGCTCAAGGAGCTCTTCGCGCGCAGCGTGGACGAGCTGGAGCTCTCCGTGCGCTCGGGCAACTGCCTGAAGGCCTCGAACATCCGCACGCTGGGCGATCTCGTGATGCGCAGCGAGTCGGAGATGCTCAAGTTCCGCAACTTCGGGAAGAAGTCGCTGAACGAGATCTCGGAGATCCTGCAGCGCCACGGTCTGCAGTTCGGCATGGCGGTGAAGGAGAACGACGAGGGCTACGAGCTGGTGGACAAGGAGGAGCTGAAGCGTCTCGGGGAGACGCGCTTCCCCGAGGAGATCGAGGGCCAGTACCCGAAGATCGACCTGGGACCGGACGACGAGGAGGACGACGTGGAGGACGAGGACGCCGCCGCTGCGGGCGAGGAGGAGTAGCGCCCGATGCGCCACCAGATAAAGGGCCGGCATCTCGGGCGGACGGCCGCGCACCGCAAGGCCCTCTACCGCAACCTGGTCACCGCCCTGCTCGAGCACGGGAGGATTCGCACGACCGACGCCAAGGCGCGGGAGGTGCGTCCGCTCGCCGAGAGGATGATCACGCTCGGCAAGCGGGGCGATCTCCACGCCAGGCGCCAGGCGCTGCGCGTGGTCGGCAACGGGGCCGCTCTGGAGCGCCTCTTCGGCCCCATCGCCGAGCGCTTCGCCGAGCGTCCCGGCGGCTATACGCGCATGATCAAGGGAGGCCGCCGCGTGGGGGACGCCGCGCCCCTGGCCTACCTGGAGCTGCTGGACGAGCCCCCGCGCGTGGTGCGTGTCTCGCGCTCGGGCGACGCGGGGCCGGAGCAGCCCGCGCGCGGAAGAGCCGGCGCAAAGGCCGGCGGGAAGGCTGGCGGGAAGGCTGGTGGTAAGGCCGGCGGGAAGGCATCCGAGGGAACCGAGGCGGGGAAGGGGCTTGCCGCGCGTCTGCGGAGGCGGAAGGGCGGGGGATCGGGGGCTGAGGAGGCGCCCTCCAGCGTGGAAGGGTCCGCGGCCCGGAAGCACTCTGCGAAGTCGGGCCCCGGCAAGGAATCCGGCGAGGGAGCGGAAGAGGGAATCACGCGCGGAACTCGCAAGCGCAAGGGACCGGAGCGGCAGGGCGGCGGATGACGCGTCGGTTCGGCCCACGGTGGCAGTCCAGCCGCCGCGGATGCGCACCCGCCCTTCCCCGCCGCCGCTCGCCAGGGTTGTCCACCCCCACCCTGCGCTCTCTCTCCTGCCTCTCCCGCCTCTCCCGGATTCCACTTTTTGTTTTCCTCGCCGCCCTCACGCTCTCCTGTGCGAAGCCGGATCAGGATATGCGCCCCGCGGAGGACACGGGGCCGAGCTCCGGAGCCGACACATCCGCGGCGGCATCGGGCGACGAGGGCGACGAGGGCGACGTCCCGGACACGACCGGCCTGGGACTGCCCGGGGCGGACACGATCCCCGCCCGCGCCGCCGGTGCGGACAGTCTCCTCGAGATGACGGCGGGGGCCCCGTCGCGCGGCCCCGAGGACGCCGCCGTGGTGGTAGTGGAGTTCTCGGACTTCGAGTGCCCGTTCTGCGCACGCGCCCACGACACGGTGGAGCGCGTGATGCGCGGGCGGCCCGACATCCGGCTGGTCTACGTCCAGTTCCCGATCCTCGCGCTCCACCCCGGCGCGATGCTGCCGTCCGAGGCTTCGCTCGAGGCTCACCGGCAGGGCAAGTTCTGGGAGTATCACGACGCGCTCTTCAAGCACGGACCGCCCCTCGAGCGGCCGACGCTGCTGCGCCTCGGCCGGCAGGTGGGCCTGGACGTGAAGGCGCTCGCGAAGGCGCTCGACGCGGGCACGCACCGGGAGCAGGTCAAGCGCGAGATTGCGATCGGCGACGGGCTCGTGATCACCGGGACCCCGACCTTCTTCATCAACGGCTACCGGCTCGTCGGCGCGCAGCCCTACGAGACGTTCGTGATGGTGTACAACCTGCTGCTGAGGGCGAGCCGCAGGGACGACCTGGCGCTGGCGGCGCCCCCGATCCCGCGGTGAGACCGCGGGGGTGCCGGGGGGCGCTGCTCCCCGCGGCGCTCCTCGTCCTGCTGGGCGCGGGCCCTCCGCCACCTCCGGCGCCAACCCCTGCGCCGCGCGCCCTCTGGGTGGTGCGCAACACGCTGGCCTCCCGGGAAGAGACCGAGCGAGCCGTCAGCGACTGCGCGCGCATCGGCTGCACGCTGCTCTTCCTGCAGGTCAGTGGACGCTGGGACGCCTGGTTTCCTTCCGGCGTCTTTCCAGCCGGCCAGGGGGGCCCCGCAAACGACGACAACCTGGCGCACGCCATCCGCCTCGCGCATGCGCGCGGCATCCGCGTGCACGCCTGGGTCAACAGCCTCCTGGCCTGGTCTGCTGACGACGCGCCCCGCGATCCCCGGCACGTCTTCCACACCCACCCGGAGTGGTTCCTCACCGGCGTGGATGGCCGCTCCATCGTCCGGCTCTCGCGCCGCGAGCTCGACGCGCGCCGCCTCGAGGGCTACTTCCTGGAGCCCTCCCTCGCACCCGTCCGCACCGAGCTGCGCAGGCTCGTCCTGGAGCTCGCCACGCGCTACGAGCTCGACGGCATTCACCTCGACTACATCCGCTTCCCATCGGCGGCGTGGGGGTTTCATCCGCAGATCCGGGAGAGGTATCGAGCCGAGGCTGGGGTGGATCCGCGCGAGCTGTACACGCGCGAACGGGAGCTGACCGCCGAGCGCGGGGCGCAGTGGCTGGCGCGGGCCCGCGGGGCGTGGCTGGCCTGGCACCGGGAGAGCATCTCGCGACTCGTGCGCCTCATCGCGCGGGATCTGGAAACCGTACGGCCGGGGCTCGAGCTCTCGGCCGCCGTGCTGGCGAACCCCGCTTCGGCCAGGGACGACTTCGGGCAGGACTGGATGGCCTGGCTCGAGGAGGGCACCCTCGACGTGGCGGTGCCGATGGTCTACCGCCCGTCGGCACGAGGGGTCCTGGAGCTGCTCGACAGGATAGGCGCCGGCGGCGATCCGCCCGGCCGGGTGTTCGCGGGCGTCTCGCTGCAGTTCCTGGAGCCGGCCGAGATCCCGCCTATCGAGGGGCTGATGGGACGCAGCGGCGCGGACGGGCTGGCGATCTTCTCCTACAACCTGCTGCGCGGTGACGCCCGCGCGTTGCGGCTCCTCGAGGCGCGCTGACCGTGCGGTTGATCCAGATCCCCTACAGCCACAACTGCGTCAAGGTGCGGCGGGCGCTCGAGCTCAAGGGTCTGCCCTTCGACACGGAGGACATCGCCCCGATGGATCGCTCGGCCCCGAAGCGTGCGTCGGGCCAGGCGCTCGTCCCGGTTCTCGTGGACGGCGAGCGCGCGATTGCGGACTCCACGGCCATCCTGCTGTACCTCGAGGAGCGTTACCCGGAGCGGCCGCTCCTGCCGGCCGAGTCCCGGCTGCGCGCCGAGTGCCTCCTGCTGGAGGACTGGGCCGACGCGGCCTTCATGGCCCTCACCCGCCGGCTGGCGTACTGGGCCGTGCTGGCGCAGCCCGGCCGAC
>JACCXV010000123.1 GCA_013696835.1 Gemmatimonadota bacterium
GCCCCTGCGCTGGCCTCTCGCGGAGGTGCCCGGCGCGCTCGAGCGGCACGCGCGCTGGATCGCCCGCACGCTCGCGCGGCAACGACGCCGCAGCCTGGCCGCCTCGCGCCTGCGGGTGGCTGACGGCGAGCGCCTCGGCCTGCTTGGGGAGGAGCTCACGCTGCGCTTCCTCCCCGATCCGTCGGCCGATGCGCGCTCCCGCGTCTGGCGCGACGGCTCCGAGATCCTCGTGTCCCACCCCCCTCTCGCGGAGCCGTCGCCGTGTGCTCCCCTGCGCGCATGGTTGCGAGCCGTGGCTGCACGCGAGATCCCCGCGCGCGTGGATGCCGCGGCCGCGGCGATCGGGCTGCACCCCGAACGCGTGTCGGTGAGAGACCAGCGCACGAAATGGGGAGCATGTTCCGCCTCCCGCGGTGTCTCGCTCAACTGGCGGCTGGTGCTGGCTCCGACGGCGGTGCTCGACTACGTGGTCGTGCACGAGCTCTGCCACCTGCGGGAGCTCAATCACTCGCCGCGGTTCTGGGCACTCGTCGGACGCCACCGGCCAGGGTTCGAGGCGCAGCGCGCGTGGCTCAGGGACAACGGGGCGGCGCTCGACATCTAGGCCTCGCGGCCGCGCCACCGCGCCTGCGCCGGGTTGCTTGCGTCGGCGCCGGAGCCTCCCTACTTTCGGCCCGCGCGGGGATGAGGCTGGGCCTTCCGACCCCAAGCGCACACCGCATGCTTCACACATCTCTCGACGAGGGCTTCTGGCGCTCCGCCACCGAAGCT
Organism: Gemmatimonadota bacterium; assembly: GCA_013696835.1. GTDB lineage: Bacteria > Gemmatimonadota > Gemmatimonadetes > JACCXV01 > JACCXV01 > JACCXV01. Next base: position 772 of record JACCXV010000123.1, read on the forward strand.
CTCGCACCGGGCCGGTCGCTCGACGAGGATCCATCCCTCGCCGAGCTCTCCAGGCTCATGGCGCGCATCCGCGCCTCGTCCGCCCGTCATCCCGGTCTGCGGCTGCACGTGCTCACCCTCGGAGCCACCGAGGAGGAGCGCGCGCTGGGTCTGCTCTTGGCGGCGCTCGTGGCGCGCTGCGGTCCCACCACGCTGCTAGTCGACCTGGATTTCGCCGACGACACCTGGGGGCGGCTTCTCGGCTCCGAGGAGCTCGCGGGCATCGTGGATCACGTGGAACTCGGCATCGCGGTGGAGCGTCTCGTGCGACCGACGTCGTGGGCCGGTCTGCAGGTCCTTCCCGGCGGAACGGCGTCGATGAACCCGGATCTCGTTCTCCGTTCCGACAAGGTGCGCGGCTGCGTCGACGACGCGGCCGCCGATCACGACGTGGTCTGCATCGGGCTGCCGCTCCAGGATTTCGTTCACTGGAGCCAGGGCGGCCTGCATCCGGCGCACCGCAGTCAGGCGGTCCTGCTGGGCCCCTCGGGTGACGAGCTCGCATTCGAGTACGCGATGCCGAAGCTCGTTCAGCGCGTCGAGCTCCTCGCCACGTTCGACGTCCCCCCGCTGGGACGCTGGCGCCACGCGCTGACGGAGGCGCTGCCTACGGTCGATCCACGTGTGAAGGAGCTCGGCGAGCGGGAGCCTGCCCGCACGCCGGTGCACGCCGGCTCGGCCGAGGAACGGGATTCCGAGCCTGGCCGGTTCTACGTGGCACCGGCCCCGGAGGTCGCCGCGCCCGCCCCAGAGGGCATCGTGCATGGGCCGCAGCACGAAGTCCGCTCGTCGTCGATCTCCCGGGCGCTGCGCCACGCCCGGCCCGACGATCTCTCGGGCACCCATGCCTCGCCACGGGCCGATCCGCGCGATCGCGAGGCCGCGGCGGACGTCGAGTTCCTGGCCCGGCTGTCCGGCGAGGAGCCGCCGGCGAGTCCCGTTGGCGAGCCGCGCCGGCGTCGGCGCAGCCGCCACGCTCGGGGGACGAACCAGGAGCGACTCGACCTGCCCCCCCCCGTGCCTCCCGAGGATCCGCCGCCGTTCCCCTCCGGCTGGGACCGCGACGACGAGAGCGAGGAAGGAGAAGGGCTGGCGTACGCGCGCACGGCCGACCGCGGCGGCGGCTGGGGCACCACGCTGCTGGGCCTCCTCGCGTGCATTCTGATCGGCGCGGCGGGATTCTGGTACTGGCGGTCCACCCGCCAGATCCCCGACGGCGAGTTCACGTTCGTGGATTCGAGTGACACCGAGGATGCCGCGGGACCGGCGACGCGGACCGCGGCAAGGGGACCGCAGGTGACGGCGACGGGTGTGGAACCGGGTCCCGACGAGGTCGAGGAGGCCGCGCGTGGTGCCGTGGTGGGCAAGGCCGAGGGCGTGGGTGACGACGGGGAGGGTGCCGTGCGCGACGAGGGCGCTGCGGGTGAGGATGCCGGCGGGGGGGGAGAGTCGGAGAGCGTCGAGACCTCCGCGGGAGCGGCCTTCGATCCGCCCACGGCAGGACCGGTGGTCGGGTACTCGCTTCACGTGGGATCCTTCCAGACGTTCGCGGCGGCCGACCGCGCCGCGGCGGCGCTCCGCGGCGCGGGCCGCACGGCGTTCGTGGTACCGGTGCTCCTGGAAGGGAAGGGAGAGTGGTATCGCGTGTTCACGGGCGTGCTCGAGGATCGCGCGGTCGCCCAGACCAGTCTCGTGCGCTCGCAGGGGGAAGGCCTCGTGAAGGACGGCGCCGTGCGGGAGACGCCCTGGGCGCTCTACCTCGGCACGTACGAGACCCGTGACGAGGCCGCCGCGGCGCTCTCGCGGCTCCATCGGAGCGGGGTCTCAGCCTATCTCGTGGGCACGGAGCCCGTGCACGTCTATGCCGGGGCGTTCGAGTCCGCTGCCGACGCCGAGCTGCTCAATCGCCAGCTCCGTGACCGCGGGTTCGAGACGGAGCTGGTCAAACGCCGGGAGGCCGACCGCCCATGAGGCTGGACACTCTGGACATCCTGGGCTTCAAGTCCTTCGCCCAGCGCACGGAGGTGGCGTTCCACCCGGGGATCACCGCCATCGTCGGTCCCAACGGCTGCGGAAAGACCAACATCACGGACGCGATCCGCTGGGTGCTCGGCGAGCAGCGCCCGACGGCGCTGCGCGGGACGAGCATGCAGGAGGTGATCTTCAACGGGACGCGCACCCGCAAGCCGATCGGCATGGCGGAGGTCACGCTCTCGTTCACGAACGCGCTCGGCCTCATCCCGGTGGAGTACGCGGAGGTGGCCGTAACGCGCCGAGTGTTCCGCGACGGCGAGAGCCAGTACCTGCTGAATCGCGTCCCCTGCAACCTGAAGGATATTCGCGACCTGTTCATGGGCACCGGCGTGGGCTCCTCCGCCTACTCCCTGATCGAGCAGAAGATGGTCGACGCGATCCTCTCGGATCAGGCGGACGAGCGGCGCTTCCTGTTCGAGGAGGCAGCGGGCGTGACGCGCTACAAGGCACGCCGCAAGGCCACGCTCCGGAAGCTGGAGGCGACCGAGACCGACCTGCGGCGGCTCGAGGACCTTCTCAGCGAAGTGCGCAAGACCACGAACTCGCTGCGCCGCCAGGTGGGACGCGCGCGCCGTTTCGCGGCCCTGCAGGCCCGCGAGCTGCGGCTGGCCATCGCGTTGGCGAGTGCCGAGCTGGCGATCCTCGACGTGCGGGAGCGGGAGCTGGGTGAGGGCGTGAGGAGGCTTGAGGCGGAGCGCGCGGCCGGGGCGCAGGCGCGAGCCGAGCGGGAGGCGGAGCTTGTGGCGTCCGAGCGCGAGCTGACGGCGCTGCGGACCGCGGAGCGCAGCGTGCGCGAGGAGCTGGAGGCCGCCGCGGCAGAGCTGCAGGCCCGCGATCGCGAACGTGTTCTCGGCGAGGAGTCCCGGAAGCATGCGGCGGCCGAAGTGGAGCGTCTCGCCAGGGAGATCTCCGTCCACGAGGCGCAGGGGCTGGCCTTCGCGCGCGGTCTCCAAGAGCTGTCACCGGCCCTGGAGTCCGCCGAGTCGGAGGGCACGCGCACGGCCGTCGAGGCCGCGATGCGCCGTGAGGCCGTCAGCCAGCAGGCCACGCGCTTCGAGAGTGTTCGCGACGCGGCGCGGGAGGCACGCGCCGCCCGTGAGCGACTGGCGGACCAGCGCCTCGAGGTGCGGGGAGACCTCGCCCGGAGCCTGGCCGAGTGCGACGCTGCGGCCACCCGCCGGCGCCAGATCGAAGCCGCGCTGTCCGCCGCGCGGGGGGAGAGCGCGGGGCGCGGCGAGACGGCCGACACGGGTGCGCCTTCGGAGGTGCCGGGCCTCGAGGAAGAGCGGGCGCAACATGCCCGCGTGGACGGCCTGCGCGAGCTCGTCTCCGAGGGGGACGCGAAGGTTTCGCAGCTCGCGCGGGAGCGGCAGGGGGCCGACGCGGAGCTTTCGGCGATCGAGGCCGAGCTCGCGGAGCTGACGGCGCACCGGCGCGAGGTGCAGGCTCGGCTGGAGACCCTCGAAGGCCTGGGCGAGGAATTCGCGGGATTCGGCGAGGGAGCGCGACGGGCGCTGGCGGCGCGCGACGAGGTCGCCCCCCGGCTCAGTGGGCCGCTCGCCCTCGACCTGCAGGTCGCGGACTCCCGCTACGCCACGGCGATCGAGGCCTATCTCGATCTCTATCTCGACGCCGTCTGCACGCCCGAGGGGACCGAGGCGCGCGCCATCCTCGCGTTCTGGCGCGAGCGCAGCGAGGCGGGTGCGGTGTGGGCGCTCGGGGAGACCGGTGCGTCACGGCCGCCGGCGCCGAGCGGCGAGGCGGAGGCGAAGCTGGTATGTCGCGGAACCGAAGCCGCCTCGCTCAAGGGCGAGCTCGACCGCCACCGCGAGGCTCTCCTGGGCCGGCTGCTCCTGACCGAGGACCTCGCCAGCGCGATCGAGCTGCGGCGCATCCTTGATGCGGACGGCAGCGGTGGCTGGTACTCGGTGGCGGCGCTGACAGGAGAGGTCCTCGAGCCCTCGGGGATGATGCGGCTCCCGCAGCGCAAGCCGGACGGGGCCGGCTCTTCCCGCTTCCACAAGGCGGAGGGGGTTCGTGCGGATCTCCACGCCCTGGCGGAGCGGATCCGCAACGGCGAGGAGCGCGCCGCGGGAGCGAGGTCGGCGGCGGCGGTGGCACTCGAGGCGGAGCTGGCGGGTCGAGCACTCTCCGCCGGGCTTCTGGGGGAGCTCTCGTCGGCGGAGCGCGAGCTCGAACGGCTGCGCGGCGCGCGCGGCGCGGCCTCCCGCCGCGCGGCGGAGTTGACCGACGAGCTGCATGCTGTCGAGGAGCGGCTGGCAGGCGAGACGGAGCGCGCCTCCTCGGCCGAGCAGCTGGCGGCGGATCTCGAGCGCCGGTTGGCCGCCGCGGAGCTCGAACAGTCCCGGCGCGAGGCCGAGCTGGAATCGACGCGCGTGGAGCGTGAGGAGGCGCTGCGCGCGCTCGGTGCCGCGGACCTCGAGGCTCAGCGCACGGCCGCCGCGCTCGCGGCCCTGCAGCGAGAGGCGCGCTATCGGATGCAAGGCGAGGAGGAGCAGCGGCGACTCGCTCTCGAGAAGGAGCACGCGCGGCAGGGGGAGATCGAGTGCCTCGCGAGACTCGCGAGCGACGCGCTGCGCCATGCGGCAGCGGTGGACGAGAGTGCGCGCCGGGTCGAGGATCTGCGCGCCGACCATCGCTCCCGCGAGGATGCGATTCGGGCGCTGGATGCCGAGCGCGTGGGGCGCGACGCCCACGCCAGGGCCGCGCGCGCCGCGCAGGAGGAGGCGGCCGGTCGCCTGCATGCGGTGGAGATGGAGTTGGCGGAGGTGCTGCACCGCAGGCAGTCCATCCGCACCGTGATCGAGACGGAGTTCGGACGACCCCTCGAGGCGCTCGTCGCCGACGCGGAGAAGATCCCTGTGCGCCTCGAACCGTCGGAGGCCGAAGAGACGTCCGGTTTCGCGCCGCTCGACGAGCCCGACGTGACCGACATCGAATCATCTCGGGAGCAGCTGCGCGCCGTGCGCGAGAAGAAAACGGCTCTGGGTCCCGTGAACCTGCTGGCTCTCGAGGAGTTCGGCTCCGAGAAGGATCGCCTGGATTTCCTGGAGGCGCAGTACGCCGATCTGGCCCATGCGCGCGCCGGCCTGCGCGAGGCGATCCGGCGCATCAACGGCACGGCGCGCGAGCTGTTCAAGGAGACTTTCACACGCGTCAGCGAGAATTTCCGTTCGACATTCGGCACGCTTTTTGAGGGTGGTACCGCCCAGATCTCGCTCGCCGATGCGGCCGATCCGCTGGAATGCGAAATCGAGATTTCGGCTAGTCCGCGCGGCAAGCGCGTCCAGGCGGTGAACCTGCTGTCGGGTGGCGAGCGGGCGCTCACGGCGCTCTCCCTGCTCTTCGCCATCTACCTGGTGAAACCGAGCCCGTTCTGCATCCTGGACGAGGTGGACGCCCCGCTGGACGACGCAAACATCGGACGATTTCTGCGCATGCTGAAGAGCTTCAGTGACCGAACCCAGTTCATCGTCGTCACCCACAACAAGCGCACCATGGAAGCGGCCGACTACCTCTATGGGGTCACCATGGAGGAGCCGGGGGTGTCCACGCTGGTCTCGGTCGACTTCGAGCGCCGCCCCGCTGCGGACGAGGACGACGCGACGCCCTTCGCGCGCGAGAGCGCGCTGGTCGGCGACTAGCCCGCTTTTCGCCCTTCTC
>JACCXV010000205.1 GCA_013696835.1 Gemmatimonadota bacterium
CCACGCCCTCCGTCGCCGGCTCCACGTCATCCGTCGCCGGCTCCACGTCATCCGTCGCCGGCTCCACGTCATCCGTCGCCGGCTCCACGCCCGCGGTTTTCGCCTCCATGCCCTCGGTTGGCACCCCGGACCCGGAAGCCGAGTCTCGCCTGCTCGAGCTGCTGGGCGTCGTCGATCCGTCGCTCGAGGTGGGAATCTTCAGCCACGACAACCCCGATCCGGATGCGATCGCCTCTGCCTTCTGCCTTCAGCACCTGCTGACGGAGAAGCTCGGCGCCCGCTGCGTGCTGGGATTCGCGGGGATGGTGGGACGACACGAGAACCAGGCCATGATCCGCCACCTGGGGCTGGCGTTCGTCCCGCTGCGGCTGCTCGACTTCCGCCGTTTCGGGACGGTCGCGCTCGTGGACACCCAGCCGGGGACGGGCAACAACTCGCTCCCCCCCGATGTCCGGCTCGACATCGTCCTCGACCACCACCCGCTGCGCAAGGAGAGCCGGCGCGCGCGCTTTGCCGACGTGCGGCCGGACTACGGCTCGACGAGCACGCTCCTCTTCGGCTATCTGCAGGCGGCGCGGGCCGCGATCCCCAGCAAGCTCGCGACCGCCATCCTGCTCGGCATCAAGTCCGACACGCGCGAGCTCGAGCGCTCATCGGGCGAGCGAGACGTGCGCGCCTACCTGGAGGTCTTTCCCCAGGCGGACCTGGCGCTGATGTCGCGCATCGAGCACCCGCGCATCTCACGCCGCTACTTCCAGAGCTTCTGGGAGGCGCTCTCCCGGAGCCGCGTGCACGGGGACGCGGTGATCTCGGCGCTCGGTGACGTGGACAACCCCGACATGGTGGCGCAGATCGCCGAGTTCCTGCTACCGCTCGAGGAGGTTCGATTCGCAATGGCTCTCGGGCGCAGCTCGGACAGACTCTTCGTCTCGTTGCGCACGCGTCAGCAGCAGCACGATGCCGGGCAGATGCTGCAGCGCGTGCTCAAGGGAATCGGCAAGGCCGGCGGACACGGACGCATGGCGGGGGGTCAGGTGGACCTGAGGGCCCGCGCGGACCAGCGGCGGGGCGTGGAGGAACGCATCGTGGAACGATTCCTGGAGGAGACGGGAATCGCCGACCGCGAAGGAGCGCCGCTCGTGGCGACCGGTTGTGTTCCGGGGACCGCCGTGTAAACGTGTCCTGGATGGCGACCCACTCCGATCCCCAGATCACCCTCGAGCGCGTCGACGATGGCACCTTCGTTGCGACGTCGGCCACGCTGCCAGGGTACGTCGCGCGCGGGGAGACGGAAGGGGCGGCCATCCGCAAGATCCGCAAGGCGCTGAAGCTCCACTTGCGGGACTACGAGCGTGATTTCCTGCGCATCACCGACGTCCTGGATGCGCCCGAGTCGTTCCGCTGGAGCCGCTATCGCGCCCCCCTCTACCTTCAGCTCCCGCTGAGCCGCAGGGTCAAGCTGAACCTCGTCGCCCTGGCCGTGGGCGTGTCCCTCGGCCTGACCGCCTTTGGCGCGGTGAGCGCGCGGAGGAGCCGCCGCTAGCGCGTGAAGCGCGCCAGCGCCCGCACGACCGCGTTCTCGAGCTGCACGGAGCTCGCCTTCCCTTCCGGCCGGTTGTTCACGAGGATCGCGAACGCCAGCCGCTCGCCGTTCGCCGCCGTGACGTAGCCCGAATACGCGGACACGTAGCGCACCGTGCCGGTCTTGGCGTGCACGTTGCCGCGGGTGCGCGGCTCGTCCAGGCGCCACGAGTGCTCGTCCTGGCCAGGAACCAGAAGCGACTGGTAGAACTCGCGCGCGTAGCGGTGCCGGCTCATGTGGGCGAGCAGCCGCGTGATCGCCTGCGGAGTCACGAGGTTCAGGCGCGACAGGCCCGAACCGTCCGCAAGGTAGACCGTGCCCCGGTCGACGCCCGCCTCGTTCTGCAGGAAGTCCGCGATTGCGGCGATGCCCCCGTTGCTCGAGCCGTCGCCCCGCACCTCGGCCCCGATCGTCTTCAGCAGCTGCTCGGCGTGCAGATTCTGGCTGCGCTTGTTGATCACCTTGACGGCCTCCACGAGCGGAGGCGACTCGTGGCTCGCGAGCCGGATCCACCGAGACCTCTCCCCCGTCTCGGGCCTTTCCGCGTCGACCTCGAGGAGGCGCGTGTCGCCGACGACGGTGATCCCGGCGCGTGCCAGCCGCTCGCGAAACACCGTCAGCGCGAAGCGCGCGGGATCGTCCACCGACACGGCGATCGATGCGCCGCGTCCACGCAGGGGCACCTGCCCCCCGACGCGGATGACGTTGCTCTCCGGGTCCCGCTTGACCCAAACCGAGGGCGTGGTGCGCCGCGAGGCGGTGCGGAGCTCGCTCTCGACCGTGACGTAGCGGGTCTCGGGGACCGTCCGGATCACGGCCGGCTGACCGACGCCCGCGCCGGGCAGGGCCACGAGCGTGATCGTGTTGTCGTTGAAGGAGAGCGCGTCGATCTGCGCCGCGTAGCTCCACTGCTGCGCCTCCCACGGCCACCCCTCCCCCATCTCGGGACCCTCGAAGTAGCGATTGTCCGCGACGAGATCGCCCATCACGCGTGTCACCCCGCGCGCGCGCAGCGCGGCCGCGAGCCTGTCCAGCGCGTAGGGGACGCTATCCCCGTAGAAGCGGCCCGAGAGATTGGGATCGCCCCGCCCCTCCAGCACGAGATCGCCCGGCAGGACGCCCGCGGGCCCGGGCGCAGCGGTGCCGTAGACTGACGTGCGAAAGGTGAATCCCGGACCAAGGTAGTGGAGGGCGGCCGCGACGGTGAAGAGCTTCACGTTCGAAGCGGGCTGCAGCAGCTTGCGCGCGTTCAGCGAATACAGCGGCTCGCCGCCGTCGAGGGGCACGACCTCCGCTCCGATCGTGGCCCGCTCACCAGCGGATCCCCGCAGGATGCGATCCAGCTCCGCCTGCAGCAGCTCCTCGGGGCCACCCAGGATCGCGGTCGCGGCGGGAGCCGGGGCGGCCGTGCCGGCGGGCAGATCGACCGGCGCCGCCGACCCCTCGCTCCGCCGCCCCGTTTGGGCACGCAGCGAGTCCCCGGCCGCAACCATGAGCA
>JACCXV010000207.1 GCA_013696835.1 Gemmatimonadota bacterium
GGCCGGAGGTGGGGGATGGTCACTGGGATCGCAAGTCCGCTCGGCATCGTCATGTCGCTCACGCTGTTGCTCACCGCGTCACCGCTGTCGGGACAGTCCGAGGACCCGGAAACGAGGACCGTGACCGTGACGTCGTTCTTCATGCCCGGTAACGTGAGGCGCGACTTCTTCGAGTACGTCGAGAAGTACAACCTGCCGGTCGACAAGGAAAACCCCCACGTGCTCGGGTATCAGTATCTCACCCATCACTTCGGCAGCAGCGAGCCGAACACATGGATCATCACCGAGTACGCCGACGTTGGCGAGATCCACAAGGCCGAGGAGTGGGCTGAGGAGCGGTTCGAGAAGCTGTTTCCCGATTCCGCGCAGCGCGCGGCCATCAACGACGAGTTCACCGAAAAGTTCGGGGAGTACTACGGACGCCACACGGACAACGTCCTGTCCGGTCAGGTGCGGCGCATGAAATGAGGCATGGGGCGGGAAAGCAGGACGAGAAGGCAGGAGCGAGAAGGGGCCGGGAGAACCCGGCCCCTTGCGCTGCGAGCCCGCGCGTTCGGCGACGCTACGGCACGAGATCGCCGAGCGTCCGCGCGACCATCACGCGCACCATCTCCTTTCTCCACGATAGCGTGAAGTCCGTGTTGTCGAGCGGCCGGGCGGAGCGGGCACAGGCATCCGCCGCCGCGCGAACGAGATCCGGCTCGAGTCGGTTCCCAAGGAGTATCTCGCGGGCACTCTCTGCCTGGATCGGATGCGAGCCGACCCCGCCCAGGACGACCCGTGCCTCCTCGACCACTCCCGCGCCGCTGAGCCGGGCCCACGCGGCCACCCCCAGCACCGGGAAGTCGAATGCCCCCCTGCGGCGCAGCTTGCGGTAAGCGGCGCGCCAGCCGTCCGCCGGCGGAAGGTGGATCTCCTTCAGCAGCTCGTCGGGTCGCTTCGTGAGGTAGTCGATCCCGTCGTCCCGGTACAGGTCGGCAATCGGGATGCGGCGCTCACCACCCGTCGAGACCAGCGTGACCTCGGCGCCGATCGCCACCAGGACCGGCACGCTGTCGCTGGACTGGACCGCCCAGCAACGCGGGCTGGCGGGCGCCACCCAGCAGACCGTGCCGTCGCGCTTCATGCAGAAGTCGACCGACTTGCGCCACTGCAAATCCTGGTTGTAGTACGTGCAGCGCGTGTCGAGCAGGGCGTTGCCGCCGATCGTCCCCATGTTGCGGAGGATCGGCGTGGAGATGCTGTCGACGGCGTGCGCCAGGGCCGGATAGTCCGCGCGGACGCGCGCGTGGGCTGCCACGTCCGACAGGATCTCGGCGGCGCCGATCGAGACGGCGCCGTTCTCCCGGACGCCCCGCAGCTCCGGCACGTGCCGCAGCGAGATCAGGATCCCCGGCGTCTGATGACGCCGCTTCATGTTGGGAAAGAGGTCCGTGCCGCCCGCCAGGTACATGGCCTCCGGGCCAGCCTCGGCCTTCCAGCCCAGCGCCTCGTCCACGTTACCGGGCGCCAGGTAGCGGAACTGTGGCAGCCGCATCATCGCTCGTCTCCCGGTACGTTCTCGATGCCGCCGAGCCGCGGGACGACCGCCGACTCGGTCGCGACCCCGCCAGGGGCCTCTTCCCGACTATCCTGCGCCATGCCCACCCCTGGCTCTCCATCCCACCCCTGACCCTCGGGCAGCGCCTTGCCGTCGCCTCCCATCCACGGCGTCGGCACGCGCAGGGGATCCGGCCACGCGACGGGGGGCACCGCCTCCGGACCGTGCCTGCTCGTGCCGCTGCGCAGCGCCTTCAGGACACGCGGGGGGCTGAGGGGAACCTCGTCCACGCGCACGCCCACCGCGTCGTACACCGCGTTCGCCACTGCCGGCGGGATCGGGAGCAGCGGGCCCTGACCGCACTCCTTGGCGCCGAACGGCCCGTTTGGATCGGGGTCCTCGATCAGGAACGTCTCCACGTCGCACATCTCGAGGGTCGTGGGGCTCTTGTACTCGAGCAGCGAAGGATGCCGGTGGACCACGTTGCGGTTCTCCCGATACTCCATCTCCTCCATCAGCGCCTCGCCGAGTCCCATGTAGACGCTTCCTTCGACCTGGCCGATCGCCAGCAGGGGGTTGATCGCCCGGCCCACGTCGTGCGCGATCCAGGCCTTCGGAACCGTCACGATGCCGGTCTCGGGATCCACCTCGACTTCGACCACCGCCGCCGTGTAGGAGTAGGCGGGGGAGGGACCCACGCCCGCGCCACGGTAACGACCGGGCGAGCGCGGCGGGGTGTACGAGCCGGCGCAAGCGATCGTGCCGTGCGCGGCCTCCGCCAGCCGGATGGCGTCCTCGAAGGCGAGGTACCGCTCCGGGTCCGCGCCGTCGAACACGCGTCCCTCGGCGAACACGAGCCGCTCCACCGGGATCTCGAGCCGTGCCGCGGCGCTCGCTGCCAGGAGCTCGCGGGCGCGATCCGCCGCCTGGATCGCGGCGTTTCCCGTAATCAGCGTCACGCGACTCGAGTAGCTGCCGAGGT
>JACCXV010000229.1 GCA_013696835.1 Gemmatimonadota bacterium
GCTGATCCCGGCAGCCTCGGCGAGCCTGCGTGTGGTCGTCCCCGTGAACCCAGCCTCGGCGAACAGCTGGATCGCCGCGTCGATGATCTGCTCGCGCCGCTCTTTTCCCGTTACCCTGCTCATCTGGAGCTGTCTCGCGCCTGCGTTCATAAGTGAGCGATCACTTATCCAAGACTAGCACCCTCTCCATCCGTCGGTCAAATCTCGAGTAACATTCGCTCCACGAGGTCCGGTTCAGGGGAAGTGGGGGAAGTGGGGGTATCTCTTTGGGCTACCGTGCCGGGACTCCCGCATGCTACCGTGCGGGCTCGCTGGCCAAAAGCCTGCGGTGACCGAACCCATCGGCAAGGGGTCAGCGGCGCGGGCAACGGGATGAGGAGAACTCGGGGATGACGGTTTCCTGCTCCGCGCTGGCCTTCCTGATGCTACCGGTGGCGCTGCTCGGCTGCCGCGACGGCACTCCGGACTCCCGGCGCACCGGTGACGGGCTATCCATTCCGCCGGGAGGTTCCGCCGCGCCCCCGGTCGTGCTCTTCCTGGGGACCAGCCTGACCGCCGGCTACGGCCTGACACGGGACCAGGCGTATCCGGCGCTGCTGGCGCGCAGGATCGCGGCCGAGGGTCTGCCGCACCGGGTCGTGAACGCGGGCATGAGTGGAGAGACATCCACCGGAGCGCGCGCGCGGGCTGCCTGGCTCATGCGGCAGCCCTTCGACGTGATCGTGATCGAGACCGGCGCCAACGACATGCTGCGCGGCGCGGACCCCGATGCCACGCGCGCGAACATCCAGGCACTCGTCGATCGCATCCGGGCCGCGCGACCCGAAGCTCGAATCGTGCTACTGGGGCTGCGCGCCCCGCTCACGCTCGGCGCGCTCTACGCCCGCCGCTTCACCGCGCTCTACGAGGAGCTCGCCGATCGCAACGAGCTGCCGCTCGTGCCCTCGCTCCTGGAAGGCGTGGGCGGCGTCGCCGCCTTGAACCTCCCGGACGGGGTTCACCCGAACGCGGCCGGACAGCGGCGCATCGCGGACAACGTGTGGGAGGTGCTGAGGGAGGAGCTCACGGACTGAGCCCGCGCCGAGAGAGGCCGGTATATTCGGCGCGCGGCCGCGCCCGCACCCGAACGGTTCACCCGCATCTCCATCCGCGCCCCGGAGTACCGAGCTGATCACGCTGGGCCACATCGCGTACGCCAACTGCTTTCCGGTGCACGGCCCGCTGCTCCTGGGCGACGTGCCTTTCGACGGGGAGGTGCTCGCCGGAGAGCCGAGCCGGCTGAACCGTCTGCTAGCCGCGGGGCGCATCCAGGTCGCGCCCTGCTCCTCGATCGAGTATGCCCGCCACGCCGAGCGCTATCGCGTCGTGCCCGATCTCGCCATCGCTTCGCGGGGCGACGTACGCTCGATCCTGCTCGCCAGCCGCCGCCCTCCCGAGCGTCTCGGCAGTTGCGTGGTCGGCCTTCCAACGGCCTCCGCCTCCTCCAGCTGCCTGGCGGAGATCCTGCTCACGAAGCGCTTCGGCGCCGAACCGGAGTTCGGCTGGTTCGACCAGACCCGCGAGGACCCCTTCGAGCGCTTCGACGCCGCCCTGTTCATCGGCGACGTCGCGCTGGGCGAGCGCGCCCGGCGCGCCGGCGAGATGTGCTGGACGGACCTCGGCGGGGCATGGACCGAGTGGACGGGTTTGCCTTTCGTCTACGCCCTGTGGCAGGTGCACGCGGCACCTTCCCTGGACGGCCCGATCGCCCTCCTCGCCCGCGCGCTGCTGGACGGGCGCTCGGCCGGTCTCGCCGACCTGCCGGGTCTCGCCGAGCGCTATCCGGAAACCTTCCCGCTGGGGCGTGACGCGCTGCCGCGGTACTGGAGCGAGCTCGGCTATCGCCTCGACGAGGAGGCGCGCGAGGGCCTGATCGCCTTCTACACGATGGCCGTCGAGATCGGTCAGATCGACCGCGTTCCCGATCTTGCGTACGTCGAGCCTGCCGGGTCGCCCATCCCCGCCTGATCGAGCCAGCCGCTCCCCATCAGCACGGCGACCGTGCGTTCCGTCGCGCCCCCGTACGACTCCAGCACGGCACGCGCGGCGGCGCCCGCCGCATCCCGACGCGCGCGGGACGCCAGCAGGGCGCCCATGACGTCCTCCGCCTCCCGTGCGTGGCGCACCGGGAAGAGCGCGCCCGCGTGCCGCAGCTCGCCGGCGAACCAGGATCCGCCCGTCGCAGGTCCGGTAACGACCGGAACTCCGAACGCGGCCGGCTCCATCACGCTGTGCAGCGCGCCCCGGAATCCACCTCCTACCCAGGCGAGATTGGCGGCGCCATACAGCCGGTAGAGCTGACCGGTGCGGTCGACGAGAACCGCGTCGGCGGCTTGAGCCATGGAGGATTCAGCGGCGAGCCGGCTTAGACGAACCGCGGTGAACCCCCAGCGCGCGAGGCTGCGCTCAACCCCTGAGAGCCTCGCCTCCCCCCCCTCGTGTGGGGCGATCACGAGCCGCGTGGCGAGGCTCCGGTCCCGCAGTCCGCGAAGGGCGGGAAGCAGGACCGCTTCGTCGTCGGGCCAGGTGGACCCGGCCACCACCACGGGGTGATCCCCCGGGAAGGGCAGCGCCGGCGGAGGCTCCCCGCTCGCCGCGCGCTGCAGGGTGGCGTCCACCCGCAGGTCGCCCGTCACGTGCACGCGTTCTCGCCGCGCGCCAATCGCCAGCAGGCGGGTCGCCGAATCGGCGTCGGCGCAGGCCACGACGTCGAGCTCACGCAGGAGGGTGCGGTACGCGTAGCGCCACGGGACGCGGGCCCTGCGCGATGCGGGCCCCACTCGGGCGCTCACGAGCGCCCGGAGGATGCCGCGCCGGCAGCACTCGCGCAGGAGGTTCGGCCAGAGCTCCGCGTCCACAAGCGCCAGCGCGCGGGGTCGCACAGCGTCGATCCAGTCGGCCGCGTTGCGGCGGGTGTCGAGCGGAAGCGGGACGACGAGGTCGGCGTCGAGCACGCTGCCGAGCAGCGGCTCCGCGGAGGGGGAGGTATAGGTGTAGACGAGCGGGGGTCGCGGTCGCACGGCGGTCAGGGCGGCCAGCAGCGGTTGCGCCTGCAGGAGCTCCCCCGCGGACGCCGCGTGAACCCAGACAGCGCTCCCCGCTCGGATCTCCGGCCGTGCCGCCAGCG
>JACCXV010000279.1 GCA_013696835.1 Gemmatimonadota bacterium
TCCATGGGGGGCGTTCCCAGCAGATTTGCCCGTCGTCATGGGCAGCGTCGCCTCGCCGAATGGGGGAGCCAGGAGGCTCGATGCATCGGGGGGCGTGAGCAGCTCGCCGGAACGCGACGCTCCCGCCGGGCGATCGAGCCAGCAACTTTGCGCCCATTGCGCGGCGGCCCGGTCAGGGGCCGGCGCAAGCGTTGTTCTTCCAACGCCATCGACGAGCACGGCAGCACCCGATGCGCCCCGTTCCGCCGCCCCACCCGGTGTCGCGATCTGGGACATCCTTCGCGTTTCGACACGCGTGAAGACTGCCGCTCGGACCAGCGGTCTAGGCAGTGTCCAGAGCGAGGGCGGTCAGGGTGCAGGGACGCGCGGTGCTGCGCCCAATGCGGCATCACTGACCGCCGCGAGTGGAAGGACGGTCGCGCATTCGCCGTCGACGTGGGTGAGGAATGCCTCGAGGATGTGGGGTTCGAAATGGGTGCCGGCCAGGCCGCGCATGTGCGCACGCACACGCTCCTCCGGCCAGGCTGGTCGGTAGGGCCGGTCGGAGCGGAGCACGTCCCAGACGTCCACGACTGCGAACGCTCGCGCCGCGAGGGGGATGGGCCTCGCCCCGCAAGCCACGCGGGTAGCCCGTTCCATCTTGCAAGCCATGTACCACGAGCGAGGTGCGGGAGCCGCGTAGTGAACGCGGTAAGTCTTGGCAGCGGTTCGGTTTGGGGGCGCAAGAATCGCGCTGGCAGAGTCGGCTAAGGGCGGCGATGGCGCCGGGAAGGCGCGAAATGCGGGGATTCTTGGGAAAGCTTGATGGGCGTAACTACGTAAGGGATCGAGCGGAACGCCGCTGCAGACTCAGATGTCCGGCCGTTCTCCCAGCCCATCGATTCGGGCGGTGAGCGCAGCTCGGATCACGGACACCCGGTCCGCCTCCAGGACCGGCCGCCCATCCGCCTCCGTCACGTAGAACACGTCGAGGACCTGGTCGAGCCGCGTCGCGACCTGCGCGGAGTGCACGTTCAGCCCCAGCTCCCGGAGCGCTTCCGCGATGGCGTAGAGCAGGCCATGACGGTCGTGGGCGAACACCTCGACCACCGTGAAGGCGTCCGAGGACTCCTGATCGACTTCGATCTGGGTCGGCTCGGCGAGCGGAGGCACGGGCGGCTCGTGACCGAAGCGGCGGTGGCGGCGGAAGAGCGCCTCGACGGTGTCCCTCCCGAGCAGGACGTCGCGGATCGCCTCCTCCACCTCCGTCAGGCGCGACGCCGGCGGCGGGCCCGAGAAGAAGGTGTCGGTGACCGTGAACGTGTCCACGACCACGTCGTTGCTCCACGTGTCCACCTGCGCGCGCAGCACCCCCAGGCCCTTGGCAGCGAGCACGCCGGCGATCTTGGAGAAGATGCCGAGAGTCACCGATTCGCGCGTGAGCACGGTGTATTCCGTGGCGCCCGAGCCTGGCTGGTTCTCGCCGCGGGCGCGCACGTCCTCGGGCGCGAGATCGGCAAGCCACTCGAGGTGCCGCGCGATCGTGCCTGGGGGAGTGACCAGCGCGTAGCGCCGGTTCATCTCGCGCAGCTGATCCTCCACCCACCCCGTCCCGGCGAGAGTGCGCTCCCCGAGAGCCGCACGTACCTCGCGTCGCACGACCTCCAGGCGCTCATCGGGCGAGGGCACCTCGCGGCTGCCGGTGAGCTGGTCGAGCACCTTGAGGTAGAGGTCGGTGAGCAGCTCCTCCTTCCAGCCGGTCCAGCTACCCGGGCCGACCCCCGCGACGTCGGAGTACGTCAGCACGTACAGCATGCGCAACGTCTCGGCGGTGGCGACCGTCCGCGCGAAGCGCAGCAGCACCTTGGCGTCGGAGAGATCGCGCCGGAACGCGACCTGCTCCATCGTCAGGTGCTCGCGGACGAGGAAGATCAGCAGGCTCGTGTCGTCCCGGGCGTACCCCAGTCGCGTCCCGACGGCGGCCGCGATGCCGGCGCCGGCCGCGCTGTGGTCGCCGCGCGCTCCCTTGCCGATGTCGTGCAGCAGCATCGCCAGGTGCAGCAGGTCCCGGCGGTGGATCTCGCGGTAGGCCTTTCGCAGATAGGCCCCCGGGCCATCCGGCCCGGGGCTCCCGGCCAGCGACTCGGCCGTCCGGATCACCTCCAGCGTGTGCCGATCCACCGTGTAGCGGTGGTAGCGGTTGAACTGGACCAGCTGCGTGACGGCGGCAAACTCGGGAATGAGCTTCTCGAGTACGCCGCTCGCATGCATCGAGGAGAGCGTCTCTGCGAGGTGGCCGGGCTGGGCGAGGATCTCCCGGAAGCGCAGCAGCGCGCCGGGCGCCCGAAATGCGGCCTCGCCCTGCACCTCGGCTGCCGACCGGACACGGTCCATGAGGTCGTGGTGAACGCCGGAGCGATGGCGCTTCGCGACGGCGAAGAGCGCAAGGATGTGCTCCGGGTCGGAGAGCAGGCGCTCGCGGAGACTGGCCGGGACCGTGACGCCCTCCGGGCCCGGGACGAACATGCCGTCCACCCGTCCCGAAAGCAGGCGCACCGCCGCGCGCCGCCAAGGCGAGGG
>JACCXV010000281.1 GCA_013696835.1 Gemmatimonadota bacterium
GCGGTCGGAACCGAGACTCCGCCACCGCGGTAGAGCGCTCGCACCGCATCGGCGAGCGCCCCGCCGCCGGGAACGACCAGGGGAGGCGGGTCCAGGACGGAGAGCGACTGGGCGACCTCCCGCAGCACGGCGCGGTCGCGCGCCAGGCTGCCGCCGATCTTCACGACGACCGGCGCCTCAGGGGACATGGAGGCCGCGCCCAAGCGGCGACTCGTGGTCGCGCTCCTGGAGCAGTCGGGCAGCGCCGTACGCCGGGAGGAGCGTGGCCAGGATCCCGAGGCGCTCGCCCAGGAGCTCGACGTTCAGCCCCGCGCGCCGCGCTGCGGCCTCCCCGAGCCAGGCTCCGGAGCCGGCGATCACCGCTGGGAAGCCGTTCGCTGCCGGGAGGTCGGGATGGATCGAGGCGCGGCGAGCGCGTTCCACGAGCCGAGCCGCCACGCGCTGGAGCGCAGAAGCGATCGCATCCACCTGGCGATCGGCCGCGCGCCGCGCGATGGCGCTGATCTCCGCCTCGCCGAGCATCTCCGCGTCGGCGCAGACCATGCGCGCGAGGCGGGCACCGGCACCGGCACGGTCCGCGGGACCGCCGTCGGGCGTCGGACAGGCGTAGGCAGCGGGAGCGAGATCGCCGAGCCAGAGGTGTGCGTCCGCGGCGATCGCGAAGTGCTCGGCCGCGACCGGGCATTCCGCGCCGCGAAAGGGAGCGGTCTCCATCACGGCGCACAGCGGCGTGCGCGACGCGCCGGTGTAGACGAGCTCCCGCAGCGACAGCCGCTCGGGATCCGTGCGGCCGGCCGCCAGCACACGTCCCGCCTCGAACGGGATCACGTCCGTCGTGGTCGATCCCACGTCCAGAAGGATGGCAGGACCCGCGCGCCGATCCGGCAACGGGGTCGAGCCCGGGCTCGCGCGTGTGTCGGGAGAAGCCGATTCGCTGGCGAGCCACGCCGCGCTCGCCATCCAGTTGGCCCCCGCGACCGACAGCGGAGTGCCGATCGCCGCTTCCACCCCCACGAAGGACCCCTCGACCTCGAGGACTCGCCGCTCGTCATCGGGAAACGCCTCGGCGTGCGCCGCCAGCACGGCGCGAACCCCCTCCGACTTCGTGCGGTAGCAGTCCGCGAGCTCGGCGGTCATGGTAATCGCGTGCCTGGCATTCGGCCCGATCCGCAGCTCTCGTCCGGCGTGTCTGATCTCCGCGGCGAGATCGTCGGGCGCGCGCCAGAGCTCGAAGGGGCGCGTCACGAAGCCGAGGACCTCGTCGCCATCCAGCCGCACGGCCTTGAGGTTGGCGCCGCCGATGTCCCATCCCACGACGATGGTAGCTGCGCTCACGCCCGCTGCGCAGGTGCGCGTACCGGGGCGCACGCCATGCGCATTCCGGTCGAGAGCCGAACCGAGCCGGCCGCCGTGAACGTGGCCCGGCCGCGCCAGCGCAATGGGGGTGGCTCAGCGCCTTCCAGCGTGGCGAGAACCACGCCCGCCACGTTCTCCACGGCCGCCCGCCGCAGTCCCAGGTAGGCGGTCGTGAGCCGGGGGTTGATTTCGATCACGACGGGTCCCTGCGGCGTGAGGACCAGATCCACGCCGGCAAAGCCCAGCAAGCCAGGGATCGCCGCGCATGCCTCGCGGGCGATGCGCAGGGCGCTCGCAGCCCATGGGGACTCCAGGGGAACCGTTCCACCCAGATAGCGGAATTTCGCCGGGCGGTCGGGTCGTCCTGCCGTCGCCTCCCCCGCACTCACACGCTGACGCCCGATGGCCAGAGGAAAGCACCCGCGAGGACCGGCGGCGACGGCTACGCTCGCGTGCTCACCTTCGAGGTAGGGCTGCGCCACGACCGCGGTGGAGTGCCTGCGCGCAGCTGCAAACGCGGCCGGCACTTGATCCGGCGATGCCGCGATCGCGGTCCCGACACAACCCGCCCCGTCGTCGGGCTTGAGCACGCGCGGCCAGGGCCAGCTCTCGGCCTGCGGCGGCATTCGCGGGATGGTCAGAGGAAGCGTGGGCACGACGGGGACCCGCGCTCGCTCGAGGCGCCGCACCGTCGTGTCCTTGCTCGCCGCGGCCGCGATTGCGTCGGCTGAGGACCCGAGCACAGTCGTGCCGTGGCTCGCCGCCGCGCGGGTCAGCCTCTCCAGGCACCCTTCGCTCTCGGGCGCGATGATCCAGGTGGCGTCGAAGCCCTCCAGCAGGCGCGCGAAGCCGGTCCCGCACGATGCCGGAACGATCACCTCGTGGCCCAGGTCGCCGAGGTCCTCCGCGAGCGCGCGGATCATCGCTCCCCCCTGGCGAGCGAGGTGCCGGGGAGCCGCACCCCCCAGAGCCGTGAAG
>JACCXV010000287.1 GCA_013696835.1 Gemmatimonadota bacterium
GCTGAGGAGGATGTCGGAGTCCTGCAGCTCGACGAACCCGCGCAGCTCGGGATCCAGGTAGAGCCGTCGCTTTCCGTTCTCCCGCAGGTCGCTCAGGAACCCGTAGAGGGCCCTCACCTGTGGATCGGGCCCGAGCTTCTCCACCATGTGGTGATGGAACTCGTCTTCTTCGTGCACGGAATCCCCATCTGGCGCTGACGTGGTCATACGGCCTCCTCGTGAGGGGATGCGGCGAGCTGCTCCCGGCCGGCCCACTGGCGAACGACTGGCCGGACACGATCGGTCTGTCACAGTGTAGCGGGCCTGTCAAGCTCCGGGGCCGGGCGCCGCGGCGGGAGGAGCCTTCGACGGAGACCAGGCCTTCTCCACGCGCTCGCGGAGACCCGGGTCCGCTTCGCGCCACGCGGCGGCAAAGGCGGCGCTGGCTCGGCGGGCCTTCTCGTGCTGGCCGAGGCTCGCGTACGCCCGCGCGAGAAGCGCCTCCTGCAGCGGGTCCTGCCAATAGCCCGCGGTATAGTGCACTCCCTCCCGCGGCCGCAGGTACCGTTCCCCCTGCGACGCATCTCCCATCTGCACGTACAGCGCTCCAAGCCAGAACCGCAGCATGGCGTTGAACTCGGCTCGTTCCTTCCAGCCCGTCGCGTTGCCTTGCGCCTCGGCGAGCAGGACTGCTCCCTCAGCGGGCAGCCCCTGCCGCCAGAGCGCATACCCCTCCAGCCCGCGGGCCGCCGCGATCGTGAAGCGGGCGCTCGTCGAGTCGCCGGCGAGGCGGCTCCGCTCGGCGGCGGCGCGTAGCCCTTCGAGACCCGCCGCGTAGCGTTCCCGGCGCCCCGTGTCGGCGGCGTAGGCGATTCCGTACAGCGTCTGGAGCAGACCGGCAGAAGGCGCCGACCCCGGGCCGAGTTCCGCCTCGAGCGCCGCGGGGGGGACCGGCAGGCCCATGGTGAAGGCCACGTACAGCGCCTCGCCCCTGAAGTCGTCGGCAGCGACCGTTTCGAGCGTTGCGAGCGCCTCACGCAGACGCCCGCGGCTGAGCCGGTTGTAGTAGAGCGCGCGGAGCACCCGGACCGCGTCCCCGTGCCGCGCGGGAAGCGGGCGGGAGGTGAGCACCCGTTCGGCCTGGGAGCGGACGCGGGCGGGCTCCCACAGGTAATCGGCGAGGAGCAGAAGCGACTGCACGGAGAATGAGTCGATCTCGGCCAGCGCGCTTCGGTGGTCGGTGGCGGAGCCGAAGGCGAGATGGAACGCGAGTCGGTTGCGGCGGTCCACCGCTCGGTCCGCAGTGAGGGAGCCGTACGTCTGGATCAGGCGCGCGGCGCGCCCGCTGTCGCCCCGCGCCGAGAACGCGATCTCGATCAGATGGACGTAGGGGAGCGTGAAGCTGGGATCGAGCTCGACCGCGGTGCGGAACGCTTCCTCACTCTCGGCCTGGGGCACGAGGGCCTGCACGCCGAGGTGGAAGAGGATCTCACCCAGGAGATACCAGGCCTCCACGTCGTCGGGATGGTTCTTTACTGCGCTGCGAAGGTCAGCCAGTCCTTCGGGGCTGCCCCGGACGAAGGCCAGGTCGGCGCGCAGGAGCAGCACTTCGCGGGGCGGGAGGCGGCGTGCGTGGCGCAGGGCCTTCCCCAGGAGGATCTCCGCCGCCTCGAGGTCGTCCTCACCCCACACGATCGTCGTTCCGAGCCGGTAGAGCGCCAGCGCGAAGGTGGAATCCGCCTCGACCGCCCGGGCGTACGCGCTCTTGGCGCGCCGGAAATCGGAGCGCCGGAAAAACGCTTCGCCCTCCAGATAGGCCTTCAGCGCCGCCAGCGAGTCGGTCGTGATGCTCGCGAGATCGACGCGCGGGAGCGGGAGGGCCTCGCCGGTGCCGAGCACCGCCCGCAGAACCTCGATCGAGAGCCGGTCCACCATGTCGAGAACGCCATCGATCGGACCCTGCGCCTGGATCGCGCCGAGGGTTTCCTGCGTGCGCACGTCGTAGACTCGCGCGGCCAGTCGGACCCGGTCCCCGACGGAGACGGCGGACCCGATCAGCGCGTACCGGGCCCCACATGCGCGGGCCACCTCCAGGTCGGTGAGCACGCTGCCGGAGGCGCTCTTCCTGCGATCGTTCCAGCGCGCTAGAACCGTGCGCGCGTCGATGGCGCGCAGCCCGCCGGCTCCGTCCAGGCTGGTCGAGAGCAGGTCGACCATGCCGCGACGCCAGACCTCCAGCGCCGGATCGTTGCCGGCAAAGGGGAGGACTGCGATGCCGGGGGCAGGTGCCCCGGCCACGGCCTCGTGCGGGCCAAGCGGGCCCTCGGTCCGCCGCCACAG
>JACCXV010000304.1 GCA_013696835.1 Gemmatimonadota bacterium
GGAAGTCCTGGGGCGGAGCCAGTGCGCGTCCAACGAAAAAAGCCCATCGAAGCGATGGGCTCTGGGCGCGCGAGTAGGACCGCGAACGCAGGAGCTTTTGAGCTTCGGCAACCCGGCTATCTTCTCGTTGCAACTGGTCGAGTGAGAAGACCCGTGGCTTTGCGTCCCCGCCTCACGGCGGGTATGGCTTTGTCGATCTCCAGGCGCCTACGCATAGAGCAGGTTGCGTGCCGCAAGGGGCTGGTGTGCCGCGCGGGAACGAGCCCCGCTTGGCGCAACGATTTCCGGGACTTCTCGGAAAACGGGGATCGCCCCCGGGGACGTTGGCCGCGCCAAACGGCCTCGCAAAGTGCCACGGCGTGGGCGAAGTGCGATCCAGGCGAAAATCGGACGCCCGGGAGCTTCAGGTCATAGCGTCAGGGCGACGCCGGCTCTGCTCGCATCCAGTCGCGGATGGCGCACACCACCATGTGCATGACGACCATGTGGGCGTTCTCCGCCACCTCCATCTCCGAGCTCTCCACGTGCAGGCCGTCGTCGGCCAGCTTTCGCAGGCCTCCTCCGTCGAACCCCGTGAGACCGAAGCTGCGCAGCCCCTTCTCGCGCGCGCAGGTCACCGCTCGCAGAACGTTGGCGCTGTTGCCGGAACCGCTCAGCGCGATCAGGAGGTCCCCCGCGCGGCCCAGCGCCCGCAAAGGCTCCTCGAAGACCGCCTCGTAGCCGCTGTCATTCGCCCACGCGGTGATGGTGGAAACGCTGTCCGTGAGGGCGACCACGCGCAGGCGCTCAGCCCCTTCCGTCCCGGGAATGGTGCTCTTGGCCAGGTCCTGCGCGAAGTGCGAAGCCGTGGAAGCGCTTCCGCCGTTGCCGCATACGAAGACCGTCCCCCGCCGTTCATGCGTGGCTGCGACGGCCTGAAAGAGACGTTCAATGGATGCGCGGTCCAGCCGTTCGAGGACGGCCAGCGTGCGTTCCAGCAGGAAGTCCGCTCTGCGGATGGCGGGGTGACGCGCGCGCGCTTCCTGCCCTTCTCCGGCAGCAACAGCGGGCGACCTCAGGTGGTCTCGCGGATGCGGTAGATCGGCTTGGACTGGGATTCGTGGTAAAGGCGCACCTGCATCTCCGCGATCAGGCCCATGGTGATGAACTGCACTCCCATCATCAGGAGCAGAACCCCGAGCAGCAGCAGCGGCTTGTTCTGGAGGGGCACTCCCTCGAACAGTCGCCGGAAGGCGAGCAGGCCGCAGATCAGCGTCCCGCCCGTGAGCGAGCCCAGCCCCAGCAGCCCGAAGAGGTGGATGGGCCGCGTGGAGTAGGTGAGCAGGAACTTCACCAGTATGAGATCCAGGATGACGCGGAAGGTGCGCATGATGCCGTACTTGGACTTGCCGCGCGTGCGCGGGTGGTGGGAGACCGGGATCTCGGCGATCCGGCCGCCCTGCGAGCTGGCCAGCGCGGGGATGAAGCGGTGCATCTCTCCGTACAGGTGCACGTCCTTCAGAAGCTCGGCGCGGTAGGCTTTCAGCGAGCAGCCGGTGTCGTGCAGCCGCACGCCCGTCACGCGAGCGATGAGGCGGTTGGCGAGCACCGATGGCAGTCTACGCGAGAAGAAGTGGTCCTGCCGGTCGGCACGCCAGCCGCTCACGACGTCGTAGCCCTCGTTCATCTTCTGCAGGAGCTTCGGGATGTCGCGAGGCTCGTTCTGGAGGTCGCCGTCGAGCGTGACGACGATCCGTCCACGAGCGGCGTCGAAGCCGGCGGCCAGCGCTGCCGCCTGGCCGAAGTTGCGGCGCAGGTGGATCGTGCGAAGCTCCGCCAGGCCCGGGCTGATCTTCTTCAGCAGCTCGCCCGTGCCGTCGCGGCTGCCGTCGTCCACCAGGATCAGCTCGAAGCGGGCCGTGATCTCTCGAACGCTCGCGATCACCTGCGCCACGAGCTCCTCGACCGACTCGACCTCGTTGTAGACGGGCACCACGATCGAGAGATCGAGGGGATCGTCCACTTGCAGCCCGAGCGTGTGGATCTCGGGCGCCGGGGCCGGGGCGTCGGTGAGCGGCGGGCTAGACATTCCTGTCCACCCACAGACTGAAATTCAGCAGGTTCTCGAGATTCTTGAGCGTGGCGCGGATCTCCTTCACGTCGTCCTCGATCCCGTCGAGCTTGCGCAGTCTCGTCTGCAGGTCCTCGGGAAGCGCCAGCAGGGGGCCCGTGCCGTTCCCGCCGGCGGCCGCGACCGGGAGCCCGGGGGGCGCCGACGGATCCGGTGTCGAGGTGGCGCCTGCCGTCTCCGTGAACGGCACTTCCATCTCGCGCTGGACCTCGTCCACGAGCGGACGATCGACCTGCGTCTTGTCGTCGGCGTAGGCGGCCAGGAGGGCGCGGTCACAGAGGATGTTCACCAGGCGCGGAAAGCCCCGGGCGTAGTAGTGGATCCCTTGCACGGCCTCGGGCGTGAAGAGGTCTCGCTCGGACCCCGCGACGCGCAGCCGGTGGCGAATGTACTCGCCCGTCTCCTCGAGGGAGAGCGGCTGGAGGTGGTACATGACCGTGATTCGCTGCCGGAGCTGACGGAGCTTCGGGAGGTTCAGCAGCGCGTTCAGCTCGGGCTGCCCGACCAGCACGATCTGCAGGAGCTTGGCCTGGCTCGTCTCGAGGTTGGAGAGCAGCCGCAGCTCCTCGAGGACCTCCGCGCCAAGGTTCTGCGCCTCGTCGATCACGACGACCGTGTTGCGGCTGGCGCCCAGTTGCCGGAGCAGGAACTCGTTGAGCGCCTCGACCATCTCGTCCTTCTCCAGACCGGCGGCATCGAGTCCCAGGTCCGTGAGGATCTGCTTCAGCAGCTGTTTGGCGGTGATGCGCGTGTTGAAGACGAACGCCGTATCCGTCTCGCTCGAGATGCTCTCGAGCAGGGAGCGCAGCAGGGTCGTCTTGCCGGTCCCGACCTCGCCGGTCACGACCACGAAGCCCATGCGCTCCTGGATGCCGTAGCGCAAATGCTCGAGGGCCTCCAGGTGGTGGCGGCTCAGGAACAGGAACCGGGGATTGGGGGAGATCGTGAACGGCTTCTCCCGCAATCCGAACGTCCGGGTGTACATGCGTGCGCTCCCGCTGACACGGCCGGCCGGCACGGCGTGCCGGAGGGAAGAGGATCTCGGCCCGCCTGAATCCGGGGCGGCCGAGGTGCGGCTGCTATATGCCGCGCCCGCAGCAAAGGTTCCGGCCGCGGGCGTACGGCGCAATGGCGTCCAGCATCGGCGTTTCGCCCGCGGACCCCGCCGGGGGGAGCGGCGGCATCGCACGCTGACGAGTCGCCTTGCGAATTGCACGGGGAGCGGACGCGGCCGAGAGGTTGCCTCTCTCCGTGCGATTTTCGCTCATGCTGCCAGAATCCTGCCAATCGCCGGATCCATCCGCGCTTATCGCTCGGGAGGCCCCCCCGTGGCTTGCCCCGGGCACGGAAGCTGCCCCGTCTAGGTGCCGGAAACGCGACAGGGGCCGCGCCCCGTTCTTCTTTTCAGGATGGATTCATGATTCCGAGCCGTCTCCGCTTCCTCCTTTGCGCGGCGATTCGCGGAGGGCTGGCGTCGGTCGCCGTCGCCGCGGCCATGGGCCTGGCGGCCGCGCCCGCACACGCCCAGAAGGCGCAGGCACGGGTGTCCGCTTCACCCGCCAGCGCCGCCAGCGGCGCCAGCGTCACGGTGACCCTGAAGCTGGACGTTTCCGGAATCCCGGCCCCCAACAATTCGCTGGGTGCCTACGACGGATTCTTCCGCTGGAACCCGTCCGTGCTGCGGTACGTCTCCAAGACGGATCCGGGTTTTGGCAGCCCCGTCACCAACGTCTCCGACGCGGGCAATGGAACGATCCGCTTCGCCAACTTCAGCTCGAACGCGCAGACCGGAAACGTCACGATCCTCACGCTGGTCTTCCAGGTGGTGGGCACCAGCGGGAGCTCACCCCTGGACATCGACGTCCAGTCGGCGTCGAGCGGGTCCCTCTCTTCTCTGAGCGTTCAGAACAACGACGGCACGTTCGCCGTCACGGTCTCCAATCCGCCCGCCATCGGGCTAAACAAGACGGCGGTCAGCTTCACGGCCAGGGTCGGCGGAAGCAACCCCGCCACCCAGACGTTCACCATCTCGAATACGGGTGGAGGGACGCTCTCGTGGACCGTGTCCGACAACGCGGCCTGGCTCACGGCGAGCCCCGCCT
>JACCXV010000343.1 GCA_013696835.1 Gemmatimonadota bacterium
GTAGGCGCGGATGGCGCCGTCGAAATCCGAGCGCCGGAAGAAGGTCTCGCCTTCGAGATAGGCCTTCAGGGCCGGCAGCGAAGCGGTCGTGATCCGCGCCAGGCGCACGCTCGAGAGTGCGTCTTCCTCCCCCTTCAGGATCGCGCGCAGCACCGCGATCGAGAGCCGGTCCACGAGCCCGAAGATGCTGTCCGGCGCGCCCTCCACGTGCGCCCGCTCCACGGTTGCCCCGTCCTTCACCTGGTAAACCTCCGCCGTGAGCCGCATCCCGCGTCCGCTCGCGAGGACGGAGCCCACGAGCGCGTAACGGGCGCCGGTTCGGCGGGCGACCTCCAGCATCGTCGCGAGATCGGGCGCCGCCCCGCCCTGCACGAGCTCTCCCCAGCGCGCGAGGACCGTGCGGCTGTCGATCCCGCGGAGCCCGGCGACCCCGTCGAGGTTGGTCGAGAGGAGATCCACCATTCCCTCCTGCCACACCTGGAGTCCCGCTCCCCGCACGTTGAAGGGCAGCACGGCGATACCCGGGGCGGCGCCGTCGGCAATGGCCTCCCGGGGGCTGAAGCTGCGGCCCCGGTCCCGGATCACGACGTAGAGCCCGGCGAGGCCGAAGAGCAGCGCGAGCGCGAGCGCGCCCGCTAGCAGTGCCTGGGCGTGCGGCAGCCGCGCCGGCCACCACACCTGACCTTCGGCGCCCTCGGGCAAGCCCGTGACGGCGAAGAGCCGCCATTCGCCTCGAACGCCCTTGAGCGCGTGGCCGCCCCTGTCGTCGAACTCGAACCCCGACCCTTCCACCGCGTCCCGCACGGTGCTCGATACCAGGACCTCGGCGGCGCCGGCCCGGGCCCCCACGCGCGCGCCGATGTGGACGGCGATGCCTCCCACGTCCCGGCCCGTCAGTTCCAGCTCGCCCATATGCAGGCCGCAGCGCACCTGCAGCCCCAGGTCGCGCACGGAGTCCCGGAGGGCACAGGCACAGCGGATCGCCCGCGCAGGCGATTCGAACGTCGCCACAAAGCCGTCCCCTGCCGTGCCGACCTCACGCCCGCCGAACCTGCGGAGCTCGCGCCGGACGCGACCGTGATGTTGCTCCAGGAGCGCGCGCCAGCGGCGGTCGCCCAACTCCGTGGCCCGTTCGGTCGAGCCGACGACGTCGGTGAACAGCACCGTGGCTACGCGGCGGCCGCGTTCCATTGCCTACGCGCCGTGGCGGGGCTCGGGCCCTCCCTCGTCGATCCGGCAGGGCAGGGATCCGACCGCAACGCTCGTGAGTGTCCAGAAGGCACGGGGCTACCTGGGAGAAGGCCTGTGGAGAGCCGGCGAGGGTGGCACGGAGACAAAGTAGCGGCTCTGCCGCCTAGTGCGGGAGCCTGCAGGTCTCGTTGCCTGGGGCGACGCGGCCTGTAATATTCCTACCTGCACTCCCACAGCTACCATGGAGACCGGATGGAACGAGGCAGGATTCTCCGGGCCCTTTTCCTGGGCATGGGACTGTTGGCGGCTTGCACTCGGGAAAGCTCGCCGGACGCGATCAAGCTCGATGACGAGGTGATCGCCGCCCTTCCCGATGAGAGGGGGACGAAGCGGATCACCCCCGAGCAGATCGAGTACCTGCGAAAGAAGCAGATTCCGATCGTGCTCGTCGACTCGCGCCCACGCGCGGCGCACGACCTCGAGCACCCTGCCGGGGCCATCAGCATTCCGCTGGAGATGACGGAGCGCGTCGGGCCTACCCTGCCGCGGGATCGGCTGATCGTGACGCTCTGTACTTGACCCGACGAGGCCATAAGCGCCCGGGCGGCGCAAATGTTTGAGAATCTGGGCTATACCAACGTCGCGGCGCTGGACGGCGGCGTGAACGCCTGGAAGGACGCGCGCTACGCGATGGAGAAGGGCACTCTCTCCGCTGAATCGGATCGGCAGCCGGCGAAGCCGGCCGCGGCGAGCGTCGAGGCCGGCGAGCTCGCGAAGCTCCCCATGATCGTGAAGATCCACGCGGACTGGTGCATCAATTGCCAGGCCATCGCCGAGACGTGGCACCGGGTCGAGAAGGAGCTCGCGGATAGAGCCCGGATCGTGGTCTTCGACGTCACGGACGAGACCCGCGTCAAGGCCACGCGGGTGAAGGCGAAGGAGCTGGGACTGAAGCAGTTCTTCGCGGAGAACGCCTCCCGGACCGGAAGCGTGGCCGTGTTCGGGCCCGGAGCCGTCGAGCCGGACACGCTGCTCGTGGCGGAGACGGACTTCGGCGTGTACGAGCGGGCGTTGGGAAAGGCCTCACCAGGGTAGCATGGCCGATGGCGTCGCTGACGGCTCGACCTGCTCCGGCCTGGAACGCGGATTCCGTCGGGGGTGATCCGCCAACCGGTCGCAGGCTGGCTCCCTACCAGCACCCCGCGTTCCGCGCGGTCATGTTGGCAGGTCTGCTGCTGCTCGTCCTCTTTCCGCTCTGGTGGCCTTCACTCGAGCGCACCCTCCTCCGAGCCGAGCAGGTGCTGGCCCAGTCTCTGCCGGTCGATCGCGTCGCGGGCCTCCACTGGCTGGCCCTTCCGGCTGTAGGGCTGATCGGGGGCGTCCTCGCGAGCATCTCGCCTTGCGTGCTCCCGCTCATTCCGCTGAACGCAGCCTACATCGGGGCTGGCCGCGGGGGGGGCGCGCACGCCGTTCTCGCCAGCACGGGCTTCGTCGCCGGGGCGGTCTTGGCGCTCTCAGTCCTGGGCCTGTTCGCCGACCTGGCCGGGGCGGTGTTCGTCGAATACCGCGGTCCGGTCCGCTTGGCGGTGGGCGCGATCCTGCTCCTTCTCGGCGCATGCAAGGCCGAGATCCTCCCGCTCCCCCGCTTGCCTGTCATGGCGGCTGCGCGCAAGGTCGGACCGGTCGCGGCCGGCGCGACCTTCGCGCTCATCACCACGCCCTGCGCGAGCCCGCTCCTCCTTGCGGTTCTGGCGGCAGCTGCGGCCCCGATGCTCCCCGGCCTATCCGTGGCGACGATGGTGTGCTTCGCAATCGGCTACACCGCCCTGGTATTCGCCGCGGGGGTTGGCGGCGCTGGGACGCGAGCCCACTTCGCGCGCCAGGCGGCGGGGTTGCAGGCTGGCGCGGCGGCCCTGCTCTTCCTCGCGGGCCTAGGATTCGCGATTTCCGGACTGCTCTGGTTCGGCTGACCCAGGCCCGGGCCCTTTTGCAGGGGCCGTCTCGCAGCGCGTCGACCCGAAAACCCGTCCGGAAACAGAGGGCGCGCCCGGGTCGAGAGCCGGGTGACGCTGGTGGAGGATTCCGGCACCCGTGCCGCATCCGACTTCGAGCACGCGCTGTCCGGTGCGCAGTTCCAATCGCCACAACGTCTAGTCCGTAGTCGCAGCCACGTACGCTGCCCAACGCTTATCGTAGATTCTGGCGACACGTGCGTACTCGTCGCGAATCGACTTGTTGTCTTGGGACAGGAGAGCTACTACCTCTCGCCGGGGTGGCTCCGGATCGACCCGAACTTCGACCCGCTGCGGGCGAACCCTCGCTTCCAACGACTCGCGTCATCGTCCTAGCACGCTACGGTTGGACCACTGGGTGGCTGCCGACCTGATCGAGGACCCCCGAGGGCTTGGGGCCGCCCTTAGCAGCGCGATCCGAGATCATCGACTGGTACAATCACACCCGCCTCACAGCGGGATCCACTTCCTGACGCCAGCCGACGTCCACTGCGGTCGCACCGCCGAGCGGCTGGCCGAGCGCCGGCGCAAGCTGGCCGCGGCGCGTCACGCCCGCCGGGAACAGAACCTATACCTCCGGCAGCGCACGCTGGCCCTCGCTGACCGGACACCGCCGCGAGAACCGTACACTTCTCGCCAGCCCGAACTGTCTCACTTCGCCTGACGCACTACACCCTTGACGGTTAGGCTGACGGCATTTAGGATGGGCCCGCTTCGGTAGTCTCCGCACGTCATCCTCGAGCCGCTCTCCCCCGCATCCCTGCGGGCGCAGTACCTCCCGACCGTCATCCTCTGGGCAGGCCCCGCGGTCTCCGCGGCTAACGCTCCGACAACCCAATGCCGAATCTCCCCGCTCCTGCCGCGGGTGTGTCCGGTGCCCATCCCGCGAAGCAGGTCCTCGCGGATCGCGGCATCTCGCAGCGGCGGCTCGCCGCCGCGCTCGGTCTGACCCCGGAGTTCGTTTGTCGTTGCCTCAACGGCGTCACTCCCACCACCCCCAGCTTCCGCGCGGCGCTCTGCGCTCTACTCGACGCGCCGGCGGAGAGCCTCTTTCATCCTGACCGGCGCCCGAGGCAGAAGCGTACTACCGAGCCAACCGAGCGCCTAAGACGTGGGAAGCGATCCGGCTGGCCCTGCGGCACCTCGCCCGAAT
>JACCXV010000350.1 GCA_013696835.1 Gemmatimonadota bacterium
CTGATGCGATTGAGCCGCGAAAAGGGGCCCGACATCGCGCTCGAGGCGTATCGGCTCCTGCACGCCATGCAACTGCAGCGGGAGACGCGTTTGATCGTCGCCGGCGACGGCCCGGAGGCGGATACGCTGAAGGACCTCGCGGCGCAGTACGGGCTCGCCGATCGAGTTTTGTTCACCGGCTTCGTGGCCCGTCCGGTCGAGGTGCTCTCCTCGATGGACGCGATCGTCTTCTCCAGCCGTCAGGAAGGGCTGCCGCTGGCCCTGCTGGAAGGGATGGCCGCCGGCGCGCTGCCGATCGTGACACGAGTCGGCGGCATGCCGGAAGTGATCAACGACCCCGAGCTCGGCTGGGTGGTCGAGGCGGGGGACGTCGCGGGGCTCGCCCAGGCCATGGCAGAGGCCACGGCGCTGGATCGGCCCACGATCGCCGCGCGCCGCGAGCGGGTGCTCGAGCGCGTTCGCACCGGGTTCGACGCGCAGACGACGTACCGCATGCTCCTGGATGTCGCAGGACTCCCATCCCATGCCGGCTCCGAGCCAGCCGTCATCGCGGTGGCTCGCCCTGCCGTCGTCGCGGAGCGCCGGAGAGCGGCTGCTGGCTCCGGATGGTGATGCGTCGAGAACAAGGATCCCTTTCTGGAGAAGCCGGGATGGGACACACCGCGGACACGGGGCGGAAGGCACGGGCCCTGGGCATCAACCACGTGGCGCTGGAAGTCGGCAACCTCGAGGATGCCCTGGCCTTCTACGGCAGGATCTTCGAGTTCAGGCTGCGCGGGCGCGCCGCGCGGATGGCGTTCATCGACCTGGGGGACCAGTTCATCGCACTGGCCGAGGGTCGCAGCCAGCAACCGGATGGCGAGCGTCACTTCGTGCTCGTCGTCGACGACAAGGAGGCGGTGCGAAGCGCCCTTGTCGCCGCAGGAGTGAAGGTGCGTCGATCCGGCGGCCTCGACTTCATCGACCCCTGGGGCAATCACGTGCAGGTGGTCCAGTACAGCGAGATTCAGTTTACCAAGGCTGCCGAGATCCTGGCTGGAATGGGGGCCGGCCACCTCCAAAAGTCCGCTGCCGCCCTCGAAGAGCTGCGACAGAAGGGCCTCGCTCCAGGAAACGCCGCCACGTCATCTCGGTGACGCGCTTCCTGTCGCCGACCAGTCGATGCCGTCGTATTCCGATCGCACCAGCGAGCGACAAACTCGGAACTTGGAGCTCGGCTCGGCGGGCAGGTCGTCGACGAGATCCACGATCAGCCGCACTTCCGTGCCGAGGAGCCTCCGGATTGCGCTGGCCACTACCTCGAGCTGCGCCGCGGACGGTGGCGCGGAAGGGGCCACGCGCAGCACGATGCGGTCCCTCTGTTCCTGGATCAATTGGTACTGGCGGATCCAGGCGTGCTTGTCGCCGAGCAGCGCGATGATCTCGTAGGGGTGAAGCAACCGTCCTCCGGGCAGCGGAAAGTAGTCGAACATGCGGCCCTGCACTGTCTGGAGAGTGGCGAAAGGCGCTCCGCAGGAGCAGGCGTCCGCGCCCCTCGTCGCGATAT
This sequence comes from Gemmatimonadota bacterium, assembly GCA_013696835.1. Lineage (GTDB taxonomy): Bacteria > Gemmatimonadota > Gemmatimonadetes > JACCXV01 > JACCXV01 > JACCXV01. The sequence continues at coordinate 1,547 of JACCXV010000350.1, forward strand.
CGCCGATGGCGTAGCGGAGGAAGGGCATGGCGAGGGAGTGCAGCGCCGTCGCGACCACATCGCCGCGCTCCCCGATCCCGACGGGGCGTCCATCCCGGACGATCTCGACCAGCACGGAATCGTCGCAGGTGTGGAGCTGCCCCGTCTCGCCGCATTCCCACGCGATCAGGTGCATCTCGTAGCTGTCGTAGAGCGTGAACACCGGTGCTCCGAATCCTTCGATGATCTGCCTGCGCATGAGCGGCGTCAGCACCTCGGAGTGGGTGGCGACGAAGCGCGGCCGCAACGGGGGTAGATCGTCCCCCTGCATCGCCTCACCCACGCGGGCGAGGACGGCCGCGTAGCCGGTCACGACCGTGGGGCGTGCCTTGCGGAGCTTGCGCACGATCTCCTCGACAGGCAGGAGCGCGTGGAGCGAGATCCGCCGATGCAGGCCTGCCGCGTGCAAGACCCTCTGCAGCCGCTGATGATCGCGGGGGTGCCTCGCTTCGACTTCCTCGATCTCCGCCTGGAGGTCGGTCCGGCGCCATCCGTACGCCTGCAGGGCGCGCTTCCGGAACGCTCCGAGGACGAGTTCCTCGAGGTAGCTGCGCCGGATCGTCAGGGGCTCTCCCGTGGAGCCCGTGGTGCGCCTTGCGATGAGCTTGGTGGGGTCCGTCCCGCGCGCCACGACCGCATCGACGGGCAGGACCTGCATGTCCCTCTTCGACGTGACCGGGAGGAGCTGCATGTCCGCCGCGGTGCGGATGTCCGCCGGACGAATCCCGTGCGCATCGAAGAGCGACCGGTAGTAGGGAACGTTGCGGTAGGCGTGCGAGACCAGCCGCCGGAGCTGGCTCGACTGGAAGGAGAGGACATCGGCCCGGTCCCGCCGGGGTCGGCCGAGAAGCGCCCGCGCCAGGGACACCAGAGGATATCCACTTCCGTTCACCGCAGTGAGAGCGGGTCCCTGGAATGTCGCACGTCGACGAAGATATCCACCCGGGGTCCCCTCATGCATCGTCCCTTCACCGGGGGCCTTTGCCGCCCCCCACCCGTGGGCGGATGGCGACCGCGGGCCGCCCATTTATCGTAGGCGGATGCTCCCCGTCCCAGGGCATACCCCCGCCACCAAGACCGGCTCGGCGCCCGGGCCACGGTGATCCCCGCACGCGAGGTTCTCTTCACCGCCCGGTCGCTGGCCGGCTTCTCGCACGTCACCGAGGACGCGCTCGCCGCCTTTCGCGATGCGCGTGTGCGCCGGCTCATCCGGCATGCGTACGATCGCGTTCCCTGGTACCACAGCCTGTTCGAGGCGCACGGCATCCGGCCGGCCGACATCCGCGGCGTGCGCGACCTGCCGCGGGTGCCCGCGACGGGGCGCGCCGAGCTCCAGGCGTGCGCCGCCGAAGCCGTCGTCGCGCGCGGGATCGACCTCGGGCGACTGGTCGTGAACCGCAC
>JACCXV010000405.1 GCA_013696835.1 Gemmatimonadota bacterium
CTCCTGCACCTGGCCGATCACCGGCGCCAGCCCGGGCGCGAGTCCGCGCGTGAGATCGTCGGCCTGCACGCCGCCGCCGACTGTCTCGCGGCGCCCGTCCTCGAACTGTACCTCCACCGGGGCGTCCCCCAGGCCCTCGAGCCGCCCGATCACATCATCCCACGTGGCCACCGCCTCCCCACCGACGGAGCGAAGCTCGCGGCCCCGCCAGCCGGCGAGCTGCGGCTCGCGTTGCACGAGCTCGGGAGCGACGCGGGACACCACGGTCGGCACCTGCGGCTCGCCACGCTGATAGGAGAGCCAGACGAAGACCAGGAAGCCGAAGAGGAAGTTCATCGTCACCCCCGCCAGGATGACGATCATGCGCACCCAGAGCGGCTTGCTGTCGAAGCCAAGCCCGGCGCGGGGGGAGCCCGCGCCGGGCTGCGGTGCGCCGGGATTCTCTACCGGCGGGGCGAGTGCGAGCTCCTCCGCCGTGGACCGGGCGACCCACACCCCCGCCACCTCCTCCCGCTCGTCCCCCGCCGGCGTGCCGGGACGGACCGGGCGCGGCGGCGGCGCTGCGTCGCCGATGCGGGCCGTGTCGCCCTCCATCCAGTTGCCGTCCTCGTCACCTTCCACGCCCAGCATCTTCACGTAGCCGCCGAAGGGGATCGCGGAAAGGCAGTAGTCGGTGCTGCCGATGCGGAAGCCGATCAGCCGGGGGCCGAGGCCCAGCGAGAACCGCGGCACGGGGATGCCCGCCCACTTGGCGGCCATGAAATGCCCCAGCTCGTGGATGAAGATCAGCACGCCGAGCAAAACGAGCGTCCAGAGCAAAGTTTCCATGCCGTCAGCTCTCTCGGGCTAATGTTGCGCCTTCCACCCACTCCTCCGCGGCGGCGCGTGCGCGGGCGTCGGCCCGCAGCACGTCCTCCAGCCCCTCGACCGGCTCACCGACCACCGTCTCGAGCGCGTGCTCGATCGCGTCCGGGATCTCGTTGAAGCTTATCCGACCCTGGCGGAACGCCAGGTTCGCCACTTCGTTGGCTGCGCTGTACACTGCCGGCGAGGTGCCTCCAGCCTCCCCGGCGCGCCGAGCCAGAGCCAGGGCGGGAAACGCGATCTCGTCTGCGGGCTCGAACGTGAGGCTGCCCAACTCCCGCAGGCAGAGCGCGGAATCCGGCACCGGCCGGCGCTGGGGGTACGTCAGGGCGTACTGGAGCGGGAGCTCCATGGTCGGCGTTCCCAGATGAGCAAGGAACGAGCCGTCCAGAAGCTCCACCAGCCCATGCACCACGGACTGGGGGTGAATCACCACGGACAGGGAAGCATACGGAACGGCGAACAGCACGTGCGCCTCGATCACCTCCAGGCCCTTGTTCGCGAGGGTGGCCGAATCCACGCTGATCTTGGGTCCCATGGACCACGTGGGGTGTGCGAGCGCCTGCGCGGGGGTCACCTCGGCCAGCTCCTCGCGGGAGCGGCCACGAAACGGGCCTCCCGAAGCCGTGATCACGAGTCGCCGGACGTCGCTCTGAGGACGGCCCTCCAGCAGCTGGAACAGCGCACTGTGCTCGCTGTCCACGGGAATGAGCTCCCCGCCTCCACGCTGGAGGGCGCGGCGCACCAGCGGCCCTCCCATCACGAGCGGCTCCTTGTTGGCGAGCGCCACGCGCTTCCCCGCCTCCAGCGCCGCCAGCGTCGGGACGAGACCCACGGCGCCGACGAGTGCGTTCACGATCAGGTCCACGTTGGGGTCGGCCGCCAGATCCGCGAGACTGCCTTCACCGGCGTCCAGCCGGCAGCCGTTCCCCCGGTGCCGCGCGAACCGATCGGCTGACTCGGGGTCGCAGAGCACCACCCGTCGCGGACGGAACTCGCGGCAGCAGTCCAGCAGCCCCTCCACGCTGCTGTGCGCCGACACGCCGTAAAGCTCGTATTCAGGGCCCAGGCGGCGGAGAACCGCCAGCGCGGCGCCGCCGATGGATCCCGTGCAGCCCAGCAGCGCGATGCGCACACTCACGCGAGCACGGCGCGGAAGAAAGCGTAGGCGGCGGGAGCGGTGAAGAGGAGTGAGTCGAAGCGGTCCAAGATCCCACCGTGACCTGGAATCAGGCGCGAGCTGTCCTTGGCCTCGAACGCGCGTTTGAGCAGCGACTCCGCCAGATCCCCCGTCTGGGCCAGGACGCTGGCGCCGAGACCGGTGGCGAGACCGGCCACCGGCCCCAGCCGCGGCAGGGGTCCGGGCGCCCAGCCGAAGAGCAGCGCACCGACGAGGGCCGTGCACGCCGCCCCGCCGGCGGCGCCTGCCACCGTCTTCCCCGGGCTGATGCGCGGAAGGAGCCTGCGGCGTCCCCACGCCCGGCCCGTGAAGTAGGCGCCGATGTCGCTCGCCCAGGTGAGGCCGAAGGCGGTAGCCACGAGCGCGAACCCGTCCCGGTAGGCGAGGCCGGGCAGGTCCCGTGGCAGCTCGCGCAGGCCGATCAGGTAGGCGAACAGCCATCCGACATAGAGGGCCCCGAGCAACGTGAGGGAGGCTCGCCGCAGTCCCTCGCGCGGTTCGGGGGCGGACAGACCGATCGCCAGCGCACCCAGCAGGGCCGCGGTGACGAGGAGGCCGGGCCACGTCGAACCTCCGGGCGCCAGATAGCGCAGCGTCGCGGCGGCGAAGCCCGCGACCAGCAACAGCAATGCGGGCGCCGCGAGGCCCGGCAGCGCCAGGCGACTGTACTCGCGCACGCCCAGGGCGATCATGCCCGCGACGAGGATCAGGAACGGGGTGCCGCCGACCCACGCTGCGAGCAGCACGATCGGGGCGAGGAGGACGCCGGACAGGACGCGCGCGGGGAGCGACGGATCGCGCGTCCCGAGCGTGGCCGCCGGTACAGGGCGCGTCGGGGCGGATTCGGCGGGCAGCGCCGGGGCCTGGCCAACACCGGCGTCTGCGGAAGCGGCTAGAACGGTACCTTCCCGAAGCGGCGCTCGCGGCGCTGGAAATCGTACACCGCCTCGAAGAAATCCTCCGCGCCGAAGTCGGGCCAGAGCACCTCGGTGACGTGGATCTCGGTGTAGGCGATCTGCCAGAGCAGGAAATTAGACACGCGGAACTCGCCGCTCGTGCGGATCAGGAGATCGGGGTCGGGAAGACCCGCGGTTCCCAGCGCGGCGGCGAAGCGCTCCTCGTCGATGCTCTCGGGCTCCAGCTCGCCGGCGGCCGCACGGCGAGCGAGCCGCCGGCAGGCTTCCAGGATCTCCCAGCGCCCTCCGTAGCTGATCGCGAGGTTCAGGATCAGGCCGTGGCCGTCCTGGGTGTCGCGCAACAGCCGCGAGAGCGCGGCCCGGGCCACGGGCGTCAGCCGCTCCAGCTGGCCCATCACGCGAACCCTCACCCCGCGCTCCACGAGCTCGCGCCGCTCCGATTGGATGTAGCGCGAGAGGAGCTCCATGAGCGCGTCGATCTCGCCGCGCGGACGGCTCCAGTTCTCCTGGGAGAAGGCGTAGAGGGACAGCACGCTCACCCCCAGCTCTCCCGCGGCCTCGACGGAACGCTTTACGGCCTGCATCCCTTGCTGATGGCCGAACACGCGCGGCTGACCGCGCTCGCGTGCCCAACGGCCGTTGCCGTCCATGATGATGGCCACGTGCTCGGGAACGTTGCCGAAGGCCCGGATCTCGGCCGCCGTGACGGTCACGGCATCAAATCTCCAGGATCTCGGCTTCCTTGCGCCCGAGGACGGCCTCGATCTCGCGGATCGCCTCGTCGGTCCGCTCCTGCACCTCCTTCTGCACCCGGCGCGAATCGTCGGCCGAGAGCTCGCCCTTCTTCTCCAGCTCCTTGACGCGCTGGTTGGCTTCCTGGCGCGCATGCCGGACGGCCACGCGGCCGTCCTCGGCGATCCGGTGCGCGACCTTCACCAGCTCGCGCCGGCGCTCCTCGGTCAGGGGCGGGATCGGGATGCGCACGACGGCGCCGTCGTTGGAGGGCGTGAGGCCCAGCTCGGAACTCTGGATCGCGCGCTCGATGGCGGCGAGGGTGGTGCGGTCGTAGGGACTCACGAGGATGAGTCGCGGCTCGGGGGCGCTGACCGTCGCCAGCTGGTTGAGCGGCAGAACCGAACCGTAGGCCTCCACCCTCACGCGGTCGAGAATGGCGGTCGAGGCCTTTCCGCTGCGCACGGTCGCGAGCTCGTGGCGCACGGCTTCCACCGCCGCGCGCATGTGCTCGCGCGCCTCCTTCACCTGTGCCGATTCCATGGGGAGGAGCCGCGGAGCGCGTCTAGCCGGCCGCGCCCACGAGCGAGCCGATCTGCTCGCCGAGTGCGATGCGGCGGATGGCGTTCCGCTCGTGGATGTTGAAGACGATGATGGGCACGTTGTTCTCCATGCACAACGTGACCGCGGTGGTGTCCATGACCCGCAACCCGCGCTTCACGACGTCCATGAAATCGATGCTTGGAATGAACACCGCGTCGGCTTCCTGGCGCGGGTCCGCGCTGTAGACGCCGTCCACGCCCGTGGCCTTCAGGATGACCTCCGCGCCCATCTCGATGGCACGCAGGACCGCGGCCGTGTCGGTTGAAAAGTACGGGTTCCCGGTACCTCCGGCGAAGAACACCACGCGCCCCTTCTCCAGGTGCCGCAGGGCGCGCCGCCGTATGTACGGCTCCGCCAGCTCCTCCATGCGGATCGCCGTGAGGACCCGCGTCTCGATGCCCTTGCTCTCCAGGCGGTCCTGCAGCGCCAGCGCGTTTATGACCGTGGCGAGCATGCCCATGTAGTCGGCGGTG
>JACCXV010000040.1 GCA_013696835.1 Gemmatimonadota bacterium
GTGCGGCGGCGTACGCGGTGGCATTTCTTCCAGCGGCCGCGTGCGGGGTCTACGCGCTGAACCGGCTGGTGCGGCCGGCCGCCCCGGCCAGCGCGACGGCTACCGGCGCTGCGGCCGCCATCACCGCGGCAGACGCCGCGACCGGCCCGGACAATACGGCTGCCGCTCCCGCGGCGGCGGGGACGGAGACGGCTGCGCGCGACCCCTTCACCGACATCTCCCTGCGCGCGGTGCTGCTGTTCTCGCTGCCGCTCGTGCTCACGCAGCTCGTCGGCTACGGCGTCCGGCAGCAGGAGACCCTGATCCTCGCCTGGTTCCTGCCGGCCGCACAGGTCGGGATCTACAACGCGGGCCTCAAGACGGCCGTCCTCGTCAGCTTCATCCAGCAGGCGACGAGCGCGATCCAGTCACCGGTGCTGGCCCAGCTTCACGAGACCGGACAGCTCCAGGCGCTGCGCACCATGTACCGTACCGTCGCTCGCTGGTGCTTCACCGTGGCGCTGCCGATGTTCGCGGGATCGGTGCTCTTCGGGCGCGAGATCCTGGCCGCCTGGGGCGGCGAGTTCGCGGGCGCCTACCCCGTGCTCGTCCTGCTCGCGGCCGGCCAGCTCGTGAACGTGGCGACGGGTGCGGCGGGCTCGGTTCTCATCATGGGCGCGCGGCAGAAGGTCGAGCTCACCAACACGGTCATCGCGCTGGTCCTCGGCTTCGCGCTCGACGTGCTGCTGATCCCGCGCTGGGGCATCGTGGGAGCGGCGATCGCCGCCTCAGCCTCCCTCACCGCCGTGAACCTCCTGCGGGTGGTGCAGGTCCACCGGCTGTGGGGTGCCAATCCCTTCGGCGCCGACTACCTGAAGCCGCTGCTCGCCGGCGCGGTCGCCTTCGCGGCGACGCTCGGATTCAAGGCATGGCTCGCAGCCTCGACGGGAGCGGGACCCCTGCCCGCGCTCCTCATCGGCCTGCCGCTGATGACGGCGCTCTACGTGGGGGGCCTGTGGTGGGCCGGCTTCGACGCCGAGGACCGCGACGTGGCGCGCAGCCTTGCCGGCCGCGTCACCTCCTCACGCGCCCGCCGAGCCCGCGGCGAGCCTGCGCGGTCGGCATGACGCCGGCTGCGCCGGCGTGACGGCGGATACCGCGGATACCATGGAAGGACCCCCGCAGATCGACAGGGCGTCGGGCGCGTCCGCCAGGCCGTCCCCTGGGGCATCCCCCAGCGCGCCCCCCGGCGCATCCCCCGCCGTGGACGTGGTCTACATCGCCGGCTCGGGCCGCAGCGGCAGCACGCTCGTGGACACGGTTCTGGGACAGGCGCCGGGATGGTTCTCGGGGGGCGAGCTGCGCTACGTCTGGGAGCGCGGGCTGCTGGAGAACCGCCTCTGCGGCTGCGGACGGCGCTTCCTCGACTGCCCAACATGGCAGGCGATCCTGGCGGAGGCCTTCGGCTCGCTCGACCGGATCGACGCGCGGGAGATGGTCGATCTGCAGCGCCGCGGCACGCGCGGCCGCGACATCCCGCGCATGATCCGCGCTCGCGCCGAGGGTCCGGGATCGCAGCCGCCGGCGGATCCCTATCTGCGCAACCTCGGCCGCCTCTACCGCGCGATCGCGAGCGTCACCGGCAGCCGCGTGATCGTGGACTCCTCGAAGCTCCCGGGCTACGCGCGCCGCCTGCAGGCGGTGCCGGGGCTGCGCGTCCGCGTGCTGCACCTGGTGCGCGACCCGCGCGCCGCCGCCTACTCCTGGTCCCGCAAGAAGGCGCAGCCCGACCGCGTCACGCCAGGGTTCATGAACCGCAAGGGCGCGATGAAGAGCGCCGTCCTGTGGAACGCGTGGAACGCCACGGCGGAGGCGCTGTGGCGGGACTCGCCCGACAGCTACCTGCGCGTGCGCTACGAGGACCTGGTCGCGGCGCCGCGCGCGGTCCTGGATGGCGTGGTGCGCTGGGCGGGCGGAGCCGACACGGCGATTCCCTTCCTCTCCGAGCGCACGGTGCAGCTGGGGCCGAACCACACGGTGTCCGGCAACCCCGACCGGCTGCGCACGGGGGACGTGGAGATCCGCAACGACCAGCAGTGGCTCTCTTCGATGCGACCTCGCGACCGGGCGCTCGTCACCGCCCTCACGCTTCCCCTGCTCGTCCGCTACGGGTTCCCGCTCGTGCCCGTGCGGGGCGAAGCGGAGCCGGCGGCCCCCGGGACGTGAGCGATCGGGCGCCGGTGTTCCTGGTCGGAGCCGCCCGGTCGGGGACGAGCCTCCTCTACAAGATGCTCTGCCTGCATCCGGAGGTGGCGTACATCTCCAACTGGGTGCGGCGCTACCCGCGGGTACCGCAGCTCGCCGTGCTGAATCGTCTCGGGCGGCGGCTCTCCGCCACACGCCAGACAGTCTGGTTCGGGCGCGACTCGAACGCCTACGTGTACGGATCCGCGCGCGCGCTCTGGCGGCGCCTGTTCCCGATGCCTGTGGAAGGCGAGCCCGTCTACGGCCACCATGGCATTCCCCAGCTCGAGAGCCAGGCGGCGGGCTCCCCCGAGCAGCAGCGCGCTCTCGCGGGCACCTTCGCCGCGGTGCGGCGCTGGGGGGGCGGGCGCCGCGTAGTGAACAAGCGCATCGCGAACAATCGCCGCATCCCGCTCCTGGCGGAGATCTTCCCCGGCGCGAGGTTCGTCGAGATCGTGCGCGACGGTCGCGCGGTGGCGCACTCGCTCTCGCGCGTGGACTGGTGGGACGACGACGTCGTCTGGTGGTACGGCGGGACCCCGCGGCAGTGGCGCGAGGAGGGACGGGACCCCTGGGAGATCTGCGCGCGCAACTGGGTCGAGGAGCTGCGCGAGCTGGAGGCCGGGCTCGCGCGGGTGGCCCCCGAGCGCGTGCTGCGGGTACGCTACGAGACTCTGGTCCGCGAGCCCCACGCGACCCTGGAGCGAATCGCGGAGTTCATGGACCTCGCGCCCGATGCGGGGTGGCGGGCGCAGCTGGCCACGCTGCGCTTTCCCGACCAGAACGAGCGCTGGAGGGACCAGCTGGATGCCGCGACGGTCGCGCGCATCGAGGACATCCAGCGCGAGCACCTGAGGCGGCATGGCTATCTCGCCTGACGAAACGCCTTCGCGTTTCCTGTTCGTGCTCGGCACGGGCCGTTGCGGCTCGTCGCTCGTGCACGAGGTGCTGGCGCGCCATCCGCACGTCGGCTTCGTGTCGAACGTCGAGGACAACCTGCCTGCCCCGCCCGCCGGTGGCCGCTGGAACAATCGCCTGTACTCCGGCATGCCGGCGCGCTTCACGCGCAAGGGCAGGATCCGCTTCGCGCCCTCGGAGGGATATCGCATACTCGAGCGGGAGGTCTCGCCGATCCTGTCGACGCCGTTCCGCGACCTCACGGCGGAGGACGTGACGCCGTGGCTCGCACGCCGGTTCCGCGGCTTCTTCGAGGCCCGGGCGCTGGCGCAGGGCCGGCCCGCCTTTTTGCACAAGTTCACCGGCTGGCCGCGGGCGGGCTTCGTGCATGGCATCCTGCCCGAGGCTCGGTTCCTGCACGTCGTGCGCGACGGCCGTGCGGTGGTGAACTCGTGGCTGCAGATGCCGTGGTGGCTGGGCTACCGGGGCCCGTGGCACTGGCAATGGGGGCCGCTGCCGGAGCCCTACGCCAGGGAGTGGGAGGCCTCCGGGCGTTCGTTCGTCCTGCTGGCCGGTCTGGCCTGGAAGCTCCTCCTGGATGCCTTCGAGGCTGCCCAGGCGGCAGTTCCGGCGAACCTTTGGATGGAAATGAGGTACGAGGACTTCGTGTCCGACCCCGCCGGATCGCTCCGCCGGGCTCTCGACTTCGCCGGTCTGGAGTGGACGGCCGGGTTCGAGGCCGGTGTGGCCCGGCATTCCTTCGAGAGCGGGCGCAGGCTATCATACCGGCAGGAGCTCGAGCCGGCGCACCTGCGACTGCTCGATAGTTCGCTTGCCGGCCACCTGGAGCGCTTCGGCTACGGGACCGGTGAACCCTCGGGGAGCACTGCATGACCTATCAGCGGACGAACCTGCTTCCCACGCCTCTCTTGCTCCGCATTCTCCTGCTGCTGCCGATGCTGCTGGCGCCTGGGCTCTTCCCTGGGCCCGCCAGCGCTCAGGACGAGCTCCACGTCGCGCTCAACGGGTACGACACCAACGCGGGCACCGTCGAGCGGCCGCTCCGCACCGTGCAGCGGGCCGTGGACCTGGCGTCCCCGGGCCGGGAGATCCTGATC
>JACCXV010000050.1 GCA_013696835.1 Gemmatimonadota bacterium
GGACACGTTCGAGGAGACGCGCGGGACTCGGCGTCACGAGGCCATCGACATCGTCGCGCCTCGCGGCACGCCGGTGATCGCGGCGGCGGCGGGGACGATCCAGAAGATCTGGGAAAGCGTGCCCGGAGGGCACACGGTCTACGTACTCTCGTCGGATGGAAGGCTTCGCTACTACTACGCCCACCTGGAAAGGTACCGGGAGGGCCTCGTCGAGGGAGAGCGCGTGCGGGCGGGCGACGTGATCGGCTACGTTGGGGACTCCGGCAACGCCGTTACCGGGAACACTCACCTGCACTTCTCGGTGGCGGTGGTGAACGACGACCCCCACCGCTGGTCGGGAGGAACGCCCGTGGATCCTTTGCCCTACCTGCTGGGGAGGAAGCGGCTTCCGCTCTGAAGCTCGCTGCCGGGGTGGATCACGGGAGGATGGTCACCGGCGTGCCGATCCCCACGTGGCGTGCCAGCCGCTCCACGTCCCAGTTCGCCAGTCGCACGCAGCCGTGGGACGCCGCCTTGCCGATCGATTCCGGCTCGTTCGTGCCGTGCAGGCCGTAGCCCTCCTTGTCGAGCCCCATCCAGAGGATCCCCACGATGCTGTTGGGCCCGGGAGGCAGCCGGAGCGCTTCCTCCGACCGGACGCCGGTCTCCAGGTACTGCGCATCGAAACGGTAGTCTGGCGCGTAGACCTGGCTCACGATCCTCCACTCGCCCTCCGGGTGGGGATACAGGGGGCTGCCGACCGTTGCGGGATAGCGCGCGACGAGTCGCTCCCCATCGTAGACGCGCACGACTCGCTCGGCTCCGGACACGCGCACGGTCACTCCTGCCGGAGCGCGCTGCTCCCACGGCCGCGGGTCGCCGTCGGCGTTCGTCGGCTCCGCCAAGGGCGCCCGGGCGTCCCCCACCCCCGCCTTCACCCCCGCCGAGTCGCCCGGAGCGGACGCTGAGGGCTCGAGCGCGATCGTGGTCCGGAACTCCACGGCGGGAACCCGGATCTGCGTCCCTGCAGGCGGGTTCGGCCAGCTCACGGCCGGATTGAGCTTTCTCAGGTAGCGCGGCGTGGTCTGGTGGCGCTCCGCCAGGCGCTCCAGAACCGTCTCGTAGGTGAGGACGTCGAGGCGGGCCTGCGCTTCCACGCTGTCGGGGATCGTCATCAGCCCTGAGGTGTCTTCGGGCGCCACGGCCACCTGGCGGAATGCGGCGTCTGCTCTCCCGGCGTCCGCGCCCGCGAGATCCTTCCATACGAGCGGGCCCGCGATCCCGTCGGGCTTCAGCCCCCGGCTGCGCTGATAATCGGAGAGCGCGGCGCGAACCGCCGGACCGAACGCGCCGTCGCTCGGACCGGCACTGAACTCGTGATTGCTGAGCGTCACCTGCAGCAGCGCCACGGCTTCGCCCGCGGAGCCCTCTCGCAGAACCGGAAGCTGCGCACCCACGGACGCGGGCCCAATCGCCATCGCGCAGAGTGCGACTCGCGTGGCCGCGCCAACGTGGCGCCAGCAGAGCACGCATGGCGCGGTTGCGGCCACGCGCCTCGAGATGAACGCCCGGGATCTGCGGGGCAGCGGTGCCTCAGCCATGGATGGGCGGGACGTAGTGACGCCGCTCTCGCCGGCGCGCGCGGGCTGTCTCACGTCGCGGCCGTGCCCGGGCACGCCGCGACGTTTACGATCGTCAACCGCTTGCAGGACAAGCACTTGATGACCACCTGGGTCGTGTCTCCTCCGCGGCATCGGCCTGCACGACATCCAGCTCTCCCTGCTGCTGCATCCAGCCTCCTGGCTGGCGAGCGGCCGATGGGCTCTCCGGGCGTGTTCCTTGCTGCAGTCGAAGCTGGCCGAGAATCGCAGTTGGTCAACCGTGACTTTGGTCGAGCCGCAAGACGACATATGCCACCCGATGGCCGAGTTCCCCGCGCCTGACGGGGCGGGTCCGTTTCCATGCGATTCAGCGGCTGTCGGCGCCTCGTTTCCAGCTCTATGTTCTTGGCCTCGGGGAAGTCCGACCGAAAGCAGTGGATGCCGGAGGATCCGGGCAACGGCCACCGCGACCGGGAGCGCACGTGAGCAACCCCTGCCAGGGCGACGGACGTCCGTATACCGCTGCTCCCGCCGCGGGGTCTGCATCGAACGAGACCGCCCTCCTGTGCCTGGTTCAGACCGTGGCCCTTGGCACGAACCAGGCCTCTAGCGTCGAGGCGGCTGCCCAGTCCTGCATCGACGCGGTGTGCGCCTTCACCGGGTGGCCGGTGGGGCACCTCTACCTTCGCTCGCCCGACTCCTCCTCCCATCTGTCCTCCACGAACGTGTGGCACCTGCAGCCAGCGGAACGCTTCGAGCTGTTCAGGCGTGTCACGGAGGCGACGCCTATGGCCAGCGGCGTGGGTCTGCCTGGGCGCGTCCTCGCCAGCGGCAAGGCCATCTGGGTCGAAGACGTACGCGTTGACCCGGAGTTCGTGCGGACGCTGCAGGGGGCGGACATCGGAGTGCGGGCCTCATTCGCCTTTCCGCTCATGTCTGGCCTTGAGGTCGTGGGCGTCCTGGAGTTCTTCTGCGGCGACATCGTGGCGCCGGACCCGCGGCTGCTCGAAGTCGCCGAGCACATCGGCATCCAGCTCGGCGTCGTGCTCCAGCGGGCCACCGCCGAGCGCGCGCTGCGAGAATCGGAGGTGCGCTTCCGCTCCGTGGCACAATCCGCCAATGACGCAATCATCTCGGCGGACGCCGCCGGTAGGATCGTCTTCTGGAACCGTGGCGCGGCCGCGATCTTCGGCTACACGGAGGACGAGGCTTTGGGGCAGCCGCTCACGATCCTGATGCCCGAGCGGTACCAGACCGCCCACCAGCGCGGCATGGAGAGGCTGGCCACCACCGGCGAGACGCGCGTCATTGGAACGGTCGTCGAGCTGCACGGGCTGCGGAAGGACGGCCGCGAGTTCCCCATCGAGCTCTCGCTCGGGACCTGGACAAGCGGCGGCTCCACCTTCTTCAGCGGCATCATCCGGGACACAAGCGAGCGGCTGCGGCAGATGCGCGAGCTGGCGAGGTCCGAGGCGGAGCGGGACCACCTCGCGCATCAGGCGCATCAGGCGCAGGAGGCCAGCCGCACCAAGGACGAGTTTCTGGCGACGCTCTCGCACGAGCTCCGCACCCCGCTGATGGCGATGCTCGGTTGGAGCAGGCTGCTCCGGGCGGGAGCACTGGACGAAGCGACCACGGCCCGCGCGCTGGCGAGCATCGAGCGCAACACCCTGCTCCAGTCCAGGCTCGTCGAGGACCTGCTGGACGTCTCGCGTATCGTGGCCGGAAAGCTGCGATTGGACATCGGGCCGGTGGACCTAGTTGCGGTGGCGGAAGCGGCCCTGGACATGGTGCGGCCGGACGCCGAGGCAAAGGGCGTCGAGCTTGCCGCGTCCATCGCTCCGCTCCCGGTCCCCGTGCGGGGAGACGGCATCCGGCTGCAGCAGGTCGTATTGAACCTGCTCTCGAACGCAGTCAAGTTCACTCCCGGCGGGGGACGGGTCGAGCTCGCGGTCCTCGCAGTCGGCTCCCGGGCGTGCATCCGTGTAAGCGATGAGGGCCGGGGGATCGTGCCCGAGTTCCTGCCCCACGTCTTCGACCGCTTTCGCCAGGCGGACAGCTTCATGAGCCGCGGCTCCGGCGGTCTGGGGCTCGGCCTGGCGATCGTTCGCCACCTGACGGATCTCCATGGAGGCAGCGTTGCAGCGGAGAGTGCTGGCGAAGGCATGGGAGCGACGTTCACGGTCGAGCTGCCGATCGATCAGGAGAACGGGGACGCCGCAGGGCTCCTCGAGGATGTCGCGCAGGAGGTGGAGGCCTGATGGCGCTCGCCGTGACGGCCGCAGGCAATCGATCCGGGTGGCCGCCATCGGGACTCCGGGCGCTTCGCGGCCGCCGGCCCGAGCGTGATCGCGCGGGAATCCCTGGCCTGCTGCTGGCGGTGCATGGCCCCGTCTGGAGTGTGGGCCCCGGACGGGACGTCCCTGGAGAGGTAGACATTCTCCGAGGGCTCCACGTCCTCGTGGTGGACGACGCCGACGACATCCGCGACCTGCTCACCGTCGTGCTGGAGTTCTATGGGGCCTCCGTGGCGGCCGCCGCCTCCGGGCTGGAGGCGCTCGGCGTGCTCGACGCTCAGCCGGTCGACGTGATCGTCAGCGACATCCGGATGCCAGACATGGACGGCTATTCGCTGTTGAGCGAGGTCCGGCGCCGCAAGCCGGAGGAAGGAGGAGCCGTTCCCGCCATCGCGATCACCGCTCACGGCGCGACCGAGGACCGGCAGCGGGCGCGCAGCGCAGGATTCCAGCTGCACTTCGGCAAGCCGCTCGACAACCTGGCTCTCGTCCGCGCAATCGCGAGCCTGACGCGCTGAGGGTGGCCTGACACCGGGCCCCATCGGCGCAGGCTCTATCGACCCGCGTGTCTCCATCGGGCACGTCCACCTGAAGGTGGCTGACCTGGAGCGCGCGCTCGCCTTCTACTGCGGCGTGCTCGGCTTCGAGCTCACCCAGCGGTACGGGGCGCAGGCCGCCTTCGTCTCCGCAGGCGGGTATCACCACCACATCGGTCTGAACACCTGGGAGAGCCGTGGCGGCTCCCCACCCCCGCTCGGCGCGACGGGTCTCTTCCACCTCGCCATACGCTACCCCACGCGCGCCTCACTGGCCGACGCGCTGCGCCGCCTGCTCGGAGCCGGGATCGCGCTGGATGGAGCGAGCGACCACGGCGTGAGCGAGGCGCTCTACCTGCGTGATCCGGACCAGAACGGCGACGAGCTGTACCACGATCTCCCACGCGACGCCTGGCCCCGCACACAAGGATGGACAGCTGTTGATGCACACGCGCCCTCTCGACCTGCAGGCGCTCCTCCGGGCAGACTATGCGTGAGGGTGCCGGTGGTGCAGATCCGGGAAGTGGGCGTGGGTGTGACGTAGACGACCGTGGCCGTGCTCGTGTGCGTGAGGCTCCCCAGGGGGATCGCCGGGGTCGTGGACGTGACGATGATGTTCGTCGTGTACGTGGCGATGCGCGTGCCGCATCGGCGAGTGCGTGTGAAGGTGCTCGTGACGCTCGCTCAGATGCAGCCCGACGCCGAGCGCCATGAGGCCCCCCGCCGCAGCGAACAGCGGCGTCACGGATTCCCGGAACATCAGGAGCCCGAGCGCGGAGCCGACGAACGGCGCGACTGAGAAGTAGGCTCCCGTGCGCGCGACGCCGAGAGATCGCATGGCGAGCACGAAGAGCGTGAGACTCAGGCCGTAGCTCACCAGCCCCAGCACTAGAGCGCCCGCCAGGTACGGCCCGGGGAGCCACTGGCCCCCCGCGAGAAGGCCGGCTCCGAGGTTCACGCTCCCCGCCGTCAATCCCTTGATCGCCGCCACCTGAACGGGATCCGCGGAGGACACGCGCTGGGTCAGGTTGTTGTCGATCCCCCAGCACAGGCAGGCAGCAGCCACCAGCACCGGCCCCGCGTCGCTGCTCCACGAGAGCCGACTCTCCCAGGAGAGCAGCACGCTGCCGGCGACGATGGCCAGCATCCCGAGGACGATTCGACGATCGACGTTCTCGCGAAATACGAGCCAGGCGAGCAGCGCCGTGAACATCGCCTCGAGATTCAGCAGGAGGGACGCACCCGAGGCGGGGATGCGGACGAGAGCCAGCGTCAGCAGCAGCGGAGCAGCGACGCCTCCGAACGCTATGGCGCCGGCGAGCCACGGAAGGTCGGCAGTCGTGAGCGAGGCCTCGCCGGCAGCCCTGCCTCTTCGGCGCCGGAGCAGCTGGTAGATCGTGAGCCCGACACCGCTGCCGACGTACAGCAGCCCGGCGAGCACTTGCGGCGAGGTCTGCCCGAGCAGGGCCTTCGTCAGCGGCGTCGCGGCTCCGAAGAGCAACGCGGCGAGGAGCGCCGAACCAACGCCTTTGTGCACGGACCGCGTCGTCCTCTAGCTGACGGCGCCCGCTCCCGGGCCAGGAGACGCCCCAGGCTTGCGCGCACGGATGAACGCAGCCCCCACTCGGCCCCCCACTTCCCGGGCAACACGATCGACGTCAAGGCCCGCCTCGGCGAGGAACGCCCGCGCGTCCGCGATGTCGTAGACGCGCGTGATCTCCACGCTCGGCTCCTCGAAGCCAGCCTCACGCAGCAGCCGCACGTATTCCCCTTCCTCGAGCGCGCCCGCGACGCACCCCACCCACAGCTCCATGCTGCGCTTCACGTCCGCCGGAAGCTCACCCTGCACGACGACGTCGGAGACGGCGAAGCGGCCTCCGGGCTTCAGCACGCGGAACGCTTCCACCAGCGTGCGCCCCTTGTCCGCGGAGAGGTTGATGACGCAGTTCGAGATGACGACGTCCACGCTGCCCTCGGGCAGCGGGATGGCCTCGATGCGTCCCTCCAGGAACTCGACGTTATCGACCCCCGCCTCGCGCTGGTTGCGGCGCGCCAGATCGAGCATCTCCTGCGTCATGTCCAGGCCGTATGCCTTGCCGGTCGGCCCCACGCGCTTCGCCGACAGCAGCACGTCGATGCCACCTCCCGACCCGAGATCCAGGACCACGTCGCCGGGCCGCAGCTCGGCGAGAGCGGTGGGGTTCCCGCATCCGAGGGATGCCTGGAGAGCCGCACCGGGAAGCTCCGCGGCCTCGCCCTGAACGTAGAGGTTAGAGGTGATCGGGTCTGCGGAAGCGTCCGCAGACGTGCTCGCCGGGGCACTCCCGCAGCACGAGCTCACGGGGCCGCAGCAGCCGCTCTCCTGCCCCTCGGTGACACGGAGCGCCGCCTTCGCGTAACGCTCGCGCACGACCTCGGTCAGGTCGCTTTCCTCGGTCGGGTCGCTGACACCGGCCGCCGGGTCCCCCGTGGCCGTGGGCACCGTGTCGCGCAGGGTCATCGAAGCCTCCTTCTGATCAAGAAACGTTGATGAAACCGATGCGCGAATCCCATGCGGCGGCGAGGTCCGTCACCTGCAGCAACGAGACGTGAGGACGCCGAGCTTCGTGGAGGGCAAGCCGCCGACGAACGCTTCCAGTTGCTCGAACGAGGCGGGGTTCAAGCAATAGTAGGACCAGCGGCCCTCTCTCCGATCCCTCACCATGCCTGCGTCCTTGAGCACCTTGAGGTGGAATGAGAGGCGCGACTGCGCTGCGCCGAGATCATCGGTCAGCTCGCAGACGCACCGCTCGCCACCCCGCAGCAGGTCGATGATCCGAAGGCGGGTCTCGTCCGAGAGTGCCTGCAGCTGACGCGTCAGGGACGAGAGCTCCGAGAGAGGCCTGGTCGTCGTCGTCACGCCAGAATCATATCAAGCTTTGTTGATATATCAAGTCCTACGAACTCCGGATGCAGGGGACCCGAACCAGCAGGGTGAGTCCCGGACGGCTCGACAGGACCCATCCCGCCAGCCGGCTGGATCACGCACCGCGATGCACGGTGGGACCCGACGGACCGAGGCGGCTTCGCGCAGCCGCCCGCGCCACGGTCGCAAGGAGATGCTCGGGCTGCACCGGCTTCGCGAGATGGAAGTCGAAACCGGCCCGCATGGCGCTCGCCCGATCACGGTCACGGGCGTACCCCGTGAGCGCTACCGCCGCGACCCGCGTCCCACGCTGTGCCTCGTAGGTCCGCACTCTGCGGATCAGCTCGTAGCCGTCTCGGTCGGGCATGCCGATGTCGCTGACGACGACGTCGGGCGCGCCGCGCTCGAACTCGCTCATCGCCTCCTCGGCCGACCGAACGGCCATGACGGAGCTGCCGGCCTCTTCCAGGATGACTCTCACCAGCTCGCGTGAGTCAGCTTCGTCGTCCACCAAGAGCACTCGCAAGCCGGTCAGCGCGCTCAATGCCGTCGGGGGGACGCCTGGATCACTCTCGCGGTGGGGCCCGCCACCGTTCACCTGCCTCGGTGTCTTACGCACAGGCAGGTCCACCGTAAACGTCGTACCCCGATCCACACCTTCGCTCTCGACGCGAACCGTGCCTCCGTGGAGCTCCACGAGGTGCCTGACGATCGAGAGCCCCAACCCGAGTCCTGCATACCTCCGCGAGGTGGCGGCGTCCTCTTGCCTGAAACGTTCGAAAACGTGGGGCAGGAACTCGGGATCGATTCCGCGACCCGTGTCGCCGATCTCGATGAGGATGCGCGACTCCAGCCGCTGCAGCCGCACGCTGACCCTTCCTTCGGGAGGCGTGAACTTGATGGCATTCGAAAGCAGGTTCCAGATCACCTGCTGCAGGCGATCGGCGTCGCCCCACATCTCGCCGGAGTGGGAGGCCAGGTCGGTCTCGATCCGGATCTGGCGGGCGTCGGCCGTGCCCTGGACCACCTCGATGGCGTCGGTGATCACGGCGGCGAGATCCAGATGCGCGAACTCGAGGCGCAGCTTGCCACTCGCGATCCGCGAGACATCCAGGAGATCCGAGATGAGCTGCGCCTGCTGGCGGGTGTTGCGCTCGATCGTCTCCAGCGCGGTTCCGGTCCGCTCCGCGTCCAGCTTCCCCGATCGCAGGAGGTGCACCCAGCCCACCATGGCGTTCAGCGGCGTCCGCAGCTCGTGCGAGAGCGTGGCGAGGAAATCGTCCTTGGCGCGGTTCGCGTCCTGGAGGTCCAGGAAGAGCTGCGCGATGTCCAGGGCCGTGGCTATGCGGCGAGCGAGGTCCTGTGCGAGCCGCAGGTCCGCCGCCCCGAAATGGCGGCCGGATTCGCCCATCAGAAGCGTGAGGACGCCCCGGGTGCGGCCTCGCACGCGGAGCGGGACGCCGACGAACGACGTGAGCTGCGTCTCCCGCAGCGCGGCAAGATGCTGTGGATCGCGGGCGACGGCCGTCAGGTGGGCGTCGGAGATCTCCTCGATCATCTCATGTGCGCCGGTCCGCAGGACGTGCGTCGGGCCGTGACCGGCGCCGGAGCGAAGCGGATACAGCCGCTCGTCCCAGCACGTAGCGGGCTTCGAGCGCCCACTGCACTCCATGGCCACGGGCTCGAGCGGACCCTCGTCCGTCTCCCGCACCTCGACCAGGCAGCAGTCTGCAATCGCGGGCACGGCAAGCCGCGCCACGCTCGCGAGATTCGTCCGGTACTCGAGCGGCGAGGCCAGTACCGCGCTGGCTTCCGAAAGGAACGCGGACCTCTTGTCGGCGGATTCCGCACGTGCCCTGGCACGCTGCGATTCTTCGGTGAGCTCCTGGGCTCGCAAGGTGGCGAGCACCAGCTGCTCGTTCGCGGCACGGAACTGGGCAAGGAGCTCGTGCTGCTCCTGTGGCTGCGGACCTCCTTCAGCGCTCGGATCGGCGCCGCTCACCCCCTCGTCTCCGCCCCCGCATCCCCGCTCCACAGGGACGTGCGTTCCGGGATCCCGGTGGTGAGTCCCCGGTACTCGCGCAGCCAGGAACCGAGTACGAACCCAGTGGACGTGATCTCATAGCTTCGAAGCTCGGTGCTGTGTCGGCTCTCGCGCATCTTCACGACGCCGAGCATGCGCTTGAGCTGCCCGTCGAGCTCGATGTAACGCTGCAGCAGCAGGTCGTCGGCAAGGAACGAGATGGCATGGGGGCTGAGTCTCAGCTCCGTGTACGTATCGGATGCCTCCACAGTCATGAACACGGTGACTCCCCTTTCGGTCAGCGTACGGACCAGGCGATACAACGATTCGCGGTAGCTCTCGCGGAAGTGGGGAGCCAGGGCGACCTCGAGGCCGGAGAGTGAATCGATCGCGACCAGGCCGGCGCCGGTGGCATCCGCCTTCTGCCCTATTTCGCACAGGATCTCGTCCATCGAGAGGTCCAAGGGACGCATGTAGAGCATCTGCAACCTGCCGTCCCGAACCGCATCCTCCAGGTGCAGGCCGACGGCGGTTGCCCGGCGCAGATACTCACGCGGCCGCTCCTCGAAGGTGGC
>JACCXV010000067.1 GCA_013696835.1 Gemmatimonadota bacterium
GCCCCGAGCGCCTCGGCGAGACGGCGGCATGGCACCGTCTCCCCCCGCACCTGGACCGCGTCGGGCGCTCCGCCGTCCGGATCCACCCGCGTGACCTCGCGCACGCAGCGTGCCGGCAGCGCGTAGCGGCCACCCCCACTCTCCACCACGACCGAGCGTTGCACCGCCAGCGTGAGCGGCAGCCGCAGCACGAACGACGCCCCGCTACCGGGCTGGGAGCGGATCTCCAGGATCCCACCCAGGCGGCCGATCGCCGTCTGCACGGCGTCGAGCCCCACGCCGCGCCCGGAGGTCTCGCTCACGCTGTCAGCCGTGGAGAGGCCGCTCAGGGTCGAGAGCCGATCCACGTCCTCTCCACTGAGACCGTCCAGCCGCGCCGCTTCGATGCCACGTGCCAGGGCGGCCCTGCGAATCCCCTCCCGGTCGAGACCGCGACCGTCGTCCGCGACCTCCAGCTCGATGGTGGGTCCCGATCGGCTGGCTCCCAGTCGCACGGTGCCCGCCGGCGGCTTGCCCGCGGCCACGCGCTCGGCGGGCGTCTCGAGCCCGTGATCCACCGCGTTTCGCAGGAGGTGGAGCAGCGGCTCGGCGATCTCGTCCAGGATGGAGCGGTCGAGCTCGATCTCGCCTCCGGTGACGTCGAGGTGCAGCGTCTTGCCCGCCCGACGTGCGTGATCGCGGACGGCGCGCGGGAAGCGGTCGAATACGGTCGCGACCGGCACCATGCGGCTCGCCAGAACCTCCCCCTGCAGCGCGGAAGCGAGCGCCGCGGTGCGCCGAATCGCCGAACGGACCTCCGGGCTCTCCACCGTCCGGCCGAGCTCCTCGAGACGCTGACTCACGACGACGAGCTCCCCCGCCGCGCCCAAGATTCGATCCAGTAGCTCGCCACGGACCCGAACGGTGGCCACGCCGCGCACGCCGCCACGAATGGAGCCGGAGGGATCCGACGGGCGGGTGGCGGGCGCGTCCGCGGCCGACGAACGAACGCCCGTCGGCTCGGCTCCTCCTCCCTGCACCGGATCGAGGCGGCGGAGCAGGTCCTCGACGAGGCGCGGGAAGTCGGCGCTGCGCGCCCCGGGCAGGCCGGCGGTAAGCACGTCCGCGCCCGCGAACGCGAGCTCCATGCACGCGTCGTCGGGCAGCCGGCCGCCGCGCAGGAGAGGCTGGAACAGGCCTTCCAGCCCGTGAGTCGCCGAGGCCAGCGCGTCGTGACCCATGGCCGCCGCCATGCCCTTGAGCGTGTGCAGGGAACGGAAGATCTCCTCCACCGCGCCGGCCGCGGACCGGTCCTCCTCCAGCCGCAGGAGCTCCCGGTTGAGGCGCAGCAGATGCTCCTCGGCCTCTGTCCGGAACAGCTCCGCGTACCGTGAGGAGTCGATCACGCGAGCACGCGCTCCACCGCCTCGAGCACCCGCTGCGGCTGGAAGGGCTTCACGACGAAGTCCCTGGCGCCCGCCTGGATGGCCTCGAGCACGAGCGCCCGCTGACCCATCGCGCTGCACATCAGGATGCGGGCCCCGGGGTCATGGTCCAGGATCTCGCGGACCGCGTCGATGCCGTTCATGTCGGGCATGATGATGTCCATCGTGACGAGGTCGGGACGCAGCTCGCGATAGCGGCTCACCGCCTCGCTCCCCGTCGTCGCCTGCCCGACGACCGTCATCCCCCCGTCCTGGAGGATGTCGCCGATCATCGTGCGCATGAACATGGCGTCGTCGCACACGAGCGCTGTGTGACTCATCGGACTGCTCCTTCGCGTGAGGGTGGATATCGTCTCATGGCGCTTCCGTTTCGAACAGGCTCTCGGCGAGCAGGTCGGTGTCCAGGATCGGCAGTGCCTGCGCCCCTCCTGCCTCCGGAATTCGCACGGTCTGGATCATGCCTTCCACCGCGAGCGCGAAGCGCACTCCCGCGGCCTCCACGACGGCGAAGAATTCGGCGGGGCTGACCCTTCGCCCCAGGACTCGGTTCGGGCTCACCACGGTCAGCACCTCGCCGCGCAGGTTGAGGAGCCCGAGCACATCGGGCGGAGCGCCCGCGTAGGGTGCGAGAGGCGCGGCAGGCACGATCTCGCGCACGCCCTGCAGGCGCAGGAGGATCGGCTCTCCGCCGACCCTGACGAGCACGCCGTCGCGCCCGGAGGCTCCGATCTCGCCACTGGATCGCTCTCCCCGACCGCGCTCCGCCGGGTGGCCCACCCCCTCTGCGCGCGGGCCATCGCGCTCCGAGGCGATGGCGTCCCAGCGTGCCAGGAAATCGGCGTCGAACCGGCGCCGGGCGGCCGGGACGATCGAGGTCACGAGCCACCTCCCCGAAGGAACGCGAGCAGCCGAACGAAGTCGCCGGGCAGCGCGGCTTCGAACACCATACGCTCACCAGTGCGCGGATGATCGAGCTCCAGGCGTCGGGAATGAAGTGCGACGCGGTCGATCGAGGCGAGCGCGCCACGAACGAGAGCCCGCTGCGGTCCTCCGAAGCCGGCCTCCACGCCGGGGCCTCCACCGTAGCGCGCGTCGCGCACGACTGGATGGCCGAGGCTCGAAAGGTGCACGCGGATCTGGTGCGTACGACCGCTGGCCAGGTCGAGCTCGAGGTGGTCCGCCACGTCGAAGCGGGCGAGCCGCCGCCAGCGAGTCAGCGCCGCTCGGCCGCGGCGGTGGTCCACGGCCATCTTGAGCCGGTCGGTGCGGGAGCGCGCGATGGGCCGCTCGACGCTGCCCGCTTCACCCGCCAGGTGTCCCCACGCCACGGCTTCGTACGCCTTCGTCACGGTGCGGGCCTTGAACTGCTCGCCCAGCATCCGCTGCGCCTCGTCGTCGCGCGCCACCACCATCACGCCCGAGGTCTCACGGTCGAGGCGGTGCACGATGCCGGGCCGCTGGCCGCCGGCCGCCGACAAGCTTCCGCGGGCGATCAGCGCGTTCACGAGCGTCCCGCGCGAGTGCCCGGGCGCGGGATGCACCACGAGGCCGGCGGGCTTGTTCAGGACCAGGATCGCGTCGTCTTCGTGGAGGACGTCCAGCGGAATCGAATCCCCCTCCGGCCCGGCTTCCACCGGTTCGGCCTCGGGCATGACGACTGTCAGGACGCTCCCCGTCTCCGGGACGAAGCTCGAACGCCGAACGACGCGGCCGTCCACAGTGACCGCACCCTGCTCCAGCAACTCCTGGACGCGCGTCCGTGACAGCGGCAGGTCGCGCGCGAGGAGACGGTCGATGCGGACGGGCTGGGAGACCTCGAACACCCGTGCCGACGGACGTTCGGGCACGGACGCGAAGGGCGGGGGGGCGCCCACGCCAGCGCTACTCGCGGTCGAGGTAGGCGAGGCCGAGGAGGATCGCTCCGACGGTGACCGCGATGTCGGCGACGTTGAAGATGGGCCAGCGATAGGAGCCGACGCCGATGTCGATGAAGTCCACGACGGAACCGTAGACCGTGCGGTCGTAGATGTTGCCGAGGGCTCCGCCCAGGATGAGCGCCAGTGCGAAGCGCTTGAGCCAGCCCTCGTCCGCGCCGTAGACGTAGACGGCCAGGACGAGCAGCGCCGCAAGGCTCGAGAGCACGAGGAAGATCGTCTTGGACGCATCGCCCAGGTACAGGCCGAACGCGGCCCCCTCGTTGACGATGTAGGTGAACCTCAGCACGTCCCCGAGCACCCGCACCGACTCCCCGAACTCGAGCTGCCGCTGGATGAGTGTCTTGGCGGCGAAATCCACGGCGAACAGCGTACCCGCCACGACCCCCAGCGTCAGGATATGAGAGCCCCACGCCCGGCGCAGGGTTTCCACCGGTTCCGCGACCGGCCCGTCGAGCGCGCCGTCGGCGACCGCGGCGGCGGGGTCTTCAAGGCGAATCTCAGGCACGCCCCACGCCGTTCTCCTCGGCGGCCTTGCAGACGATGCAGAGGCGGGCGTGGGGGATCGCCTCCAGCCGCTCCCAGTTGATCTCCTCACCGCACGTCTCGCAGCGGCCGAATCCATCCTCGTCCCGATACAGCCGTCGCAGCGCCTCGTCGATCGAGATCAGGTGACGCCCTTCCTGGGAGGCGAACAGGAAGGCCTTCTCACGCTCCATGGCGTCGGTGCCCTGATCGGCCATGTGGAAGCTGTAGGCCGAGAGGTCCCCGGACGCGGAGCGGGTCGTGTCGGTGTAGTTGTCGTCGAAGTAGCCCAGCTCCTTCAGGATCTGTCCGCGCTCCTCCAGCAGCCGTTCCTCGATCTGCTTCAGGTGCTCCTTTCTCATCCCTCTCCCTCTCCTTCCAGCACGGCAACGCACTCGTGGCACAGCGCGGGATGGCTCTCGCTCCTCCCGACCGATTCACGATATTGCCAGCAGCGTTCGCACTTCTCTCCCGGCGCCCTCCCGACAGCAAGGACCAAGCCCCCCTCCTGCACCCTCTCCCCGCCTTCTGGAGGCTCGGGAGGGGCGTCCTCCACCCGCACCCGGGACAGGCCCAGGAGCTCCTCCAGCGTATCCGCCGAATCTCGCAGAAGTGCTTGATCGGCAGAGTCTTGCGACCACATCGCGAGGGCGGCGTCCGATGCCGACCCGATGTCTCCACGAGTCCGCAGAGTCTCCAGCATCCGGGCCACCGGCGGGCGCAGATCGAGCAACCGCTCCCAATATCCCGCCCCCCCCGGATGGGTGCGACTGGCAATATCCCGGGGAATGTCGCAGAAGTGGACACTCTCCTCACGCTCGCCGGGGATGTGCTCCCAGACCTCCTCGGCGGTGAATGGAAGGATCGGCGCCATGTAGCGCGCGAGCGCGTCCGCCAGCACGTGCAGCACCGTCTGCGCGGACCTGCGGCGTGGGAGGGCGCGCGTGTAGAGCCGGGTCTTGATCGCGTCGAGATAGAAGCTCGACAGGTCCACCGCGCAGTAGTTCACGAGCGCCTGGGCGTAGCGGTGGAACTCGTAGTCCGCGAGCGCCGCCCGCGCCTCCCTGCCGAATCGCTCCAGCTCCGCAAGCGCGAAGCGGTCGAACGGCTCGAGCTCCGCCTCCGCTACGGCGTGCGCGGCGGGGTCGAAGCCGGCCAGATTCCCGAGCAGGAAGCGACACGTGTTCCGCATGCGCCGGTAGGCGTCCGCCGACTGCTCGAGGTTGTCCCACGAGAAGCGCCGGTCGCCCGCGTAGTCGGTCGCGGCCGCCCACAGCCGCAGCACGTCGGCGCCGAGCTTCTGCACCACCTCCGAGGGCGAGATCACGTTTCCCAGCGACTTGTGCATTGCGTGACCCTCGGAGTCCACGATCCACCCATGTGTCAGCACCGCCCGGTAGGGCGCCCGCTCACGGGTAGCGACGGCGAGCAGCAGCGAGGAGTTGAACCAGCCGCGGTGCTGGTCCAGGCCCTCGAAGTAGACGTCGGCCGGGAATGCCAGGTCCGGGCGCGCCTCCAGCACCGCGCGGTGCGACGAGCCGGAATCGAACCAGACGTCCAGGATGTCGACTTCCTTGTAGAACTCCGTGCCGCCGCACGTCGCGCAGGCCGTGCCCGGGGGAAGGAAGGCGCTGGCAGGCTCCTGGTACCACACGTCCGATCCGCGCTCCCGCACGCGCTGCGCGACGCCCCGCGCGAGACCGGCGTCGAGCAGCAGGGCGCGGCACGAGAAGCAGTAGAAGGCGGGAATCCCCACGCCCCAGACCCGCTGCCGCGAAAGGCACCAGTCGGGACGGTTCGCGACCATTCCCGTGATCCGCGCGGCTGCCGAATCCGGCAGCCAGCGGGTCTCGGCGATCGCCCGCAGGGCGCGGCCACGCAGGTCCGCGTGCTCGAGAGCCAGGAACCACTGCACCGTGGTGCGGAAGATCACCGGCCGCTTGCACCGCCAGTCGTGGGGATAGCTGTGGCGAACCTCGCCGCGCTCCAGCAGATGACCCACCGCCGCCAGGTCGTCGAGAATGGCGGGGCTGGCGTCCCAGATCGACTGCCCCTCGTAGCGTGGCGCCGCTTCGGTGAACAGCCCGGCGTCGTCCACGGGGTTGGTGAGCTCCAGCCCCTCGCGTCGGCCCACCTCGAAGTCCTCGGATCCATGACCCGGCGCCGTGTGGACCACCCCGGTCCCCTCCGCTAGCGACACGTGCTCGGCCAGGTACAGGGGCGAAGGGCGCGCGTAGCCGGGCTCCACCCCGGCCAGCGGGTGCTCGAAGACGAGCCCCGTCAGCTCGGCTCCGGGGACGCGGCGCACGAGCCGCCCCGCGCCGCCGGGCAGCAGCGGCAGGACGCGCTCCGCCGCGGCCGCCGCGAAGAGGTACA
>JACCXV010000087.1 GCA_013696835.1 Gemmatimonadota bacterium
GAGCCACTGGCTCGCGCAGCGGACGTGATCGTCATCGGCCGGCGTGACCACGCCGAGGAGCGTGGTACGGCCAGGAGGCGCTGCATGCCGCGCCGCTGCTGGACCTGCCGCATGCCGCGGTGCGCGAGCGCGGGACGGCCGCCACCTCCCGGGCCGCGCTCGAGCGGCTCACCGAATCCGAAGTGAGCGGATTCTGGATCCACGTCGATGCAGACGTGCTCGATCCGGCCGTGCTGCCGGCCGTGGACTCTCCAGAGCCCGGTGGACTCGAGCTCGACGAGCTGGCCGAGTTGCTCAGACCGCTGGCCCACCACCCAAAGGCCCTGGGTCTGGAGCTCACCATCTACGATCCCACGCTGGACCCGGACCGGACCAGCGCCGCACGGCTCGCGACGTTGCTGGAAGAGGTTCTCGTTGAGCAGGACGGGCCGGCCAGTCTCGGGGATGAGGCCGGCGACACCCACGCGATGGGGCGGCCGTGATTGCCCGCACGTGGCACGGCCGCGTGCCCGCAGCCAAGGCTGACGCCTACCACTCATACCTGCGGCGTACCGGCCTCGCCGACTACGCGAATACGCCTGGTAACCGGGGAGTCCTGGTCCTCCGTCGCACCGCGGGTGACGTGACGCACTTCGTGCTGATGACGCTGTGGGAGTCCGAGGCGGCGATCCGGGCTTTCGCGGGCGCCGACTACGTGCGCGCCCGCTACTACCCCGAGGACGACGACTACCTGCTCGAGCGAGAGCCGTTCGTCACCCACCATGACGTGCTTCTGGCGGCGATACCGCCCGCGCCAGCCGGGAACGTCGTTCCCTGATCCTGGCTTTTCATCGCCTGCCCTCCCTTCTCCCGCTCCGCTCCCGCAAGGAGCACCACGTCGGGCGCGCCATTGTCGATCTGGGGGGCCCCCGAACGACTACCTGCTGTCACCAGCCACACCACCGCGCCGCGGAGGCAGCCATGAAGTATCTGTGTCTGGTCTACAGCGAGGAGAAGAAGCTGGACGCGATGTCGGAGAGCGAGTCGGGCGCCTTCATCGACGAGAGTCTGGCCTACGACGAGGCGCTCCGGAAGAGCGGTTACTTCCTCGTGGCGGAGGCCCTCCAACCCGTTCAGGCCGCCACCACCGTGCGGGTCCGCAACCGCAGGGTGTCCATTACCGACGGTCCCCTCGCCGAGACGAAGGAGCACCTGGCCGGGTTCATCCTCGTCAACGCCAGGGATCTGAACGACGCGATCCAGGTCGCCTCGAAGATCCCGTTGGCACGCCTGGGGAGCGTCGAAGTACGGCCGATCAGGGAGCTTGTCCAGCAGTAGCCGGCGGGGCGGAGTGACGCCCCCGTCGACTTGTGCGTCTATCGTCGATTGGCGGTTGATTAGAAGAGGGATGAAGCAAGGAGGGTCGATGTGCCCGTGGGGGGCCCGGATCTTATCAAACAGAACGGAGGAACTCGGATGCTGGGAGACAAGGACGCGGTCGCGAACATCGCGGTCAAGAACCTGGAAGTCGCCAGGAAATTCTACGAAGGCACGCTGGGCCTGATGCAGGTCGGCGCCGAAGGCGAGGAAGTGATCGTCTTCAGGAGCGGGAACTCCACCATCAACGTATATCGGTCCCAGTACGCCGGAACCAACAAGGCGACGGCCGTGACATGGTCAATCGGCGACGACGTGGAAGGCGTCGTGGGGGCGCTCAAGGCGAAGGGCGTCACCTTCGAGCATTACGACATGCCGGGGATGAAACGAGAGGGCGACATCCATGTCGCCGGAGACATGAAGGTCGCGTGGTTCAAGGATCCGGACGGCAACATCCTCAACGTCATCAATCGTTAGGCGATCCTTGCGAAATCCGCGTTCTGGAGGAAGCCATGAAGTACCTACTGCTGGTCTACAGCGAGGAAGAAAGGCTGCACGTCCTGCCCGAGAGTCCTGACGATGCCGAGTGTCTGGCCTACGCCGAGGAGATCCAGGAGAGTGGGCACATGATCGCCGGCGAAGCCCTGGAATCCGTTCAGACCTCGACCACGGTGCGTGTTCGTAACGGCAAGGCTACCGTGACCGACGGCCCCTTCGCCGAAACGAAGGAGCAGCTGGCCGGCTTCTACCTCGTGGATGCCGGCGACTTGGACATAGCCATCCGCATGGCCTCGAAGATTCCGGCAGCACGCGTGGGCAGCGTCGAGGTGCGGCCGATCCGTGAGCTGAAGCCGTAGTAGCCGCTTCACGTCAGAGATCAACGGATCGGAGGCGTCCATGCATGACGAAGAACGCACGCAGGCCGTGACCCGCGCGCTGCTGGTGCTGCGCTTCACGCTGGGACTCTTTCTCCTCCAGTGGGGCGTGGAAAAGTTCGTCGTGCCGCAGAACACCGTCGCCATCTGGGGGCATTTCTACGGCCTCGGCGTTTCACAGAGCTTGGGATACCTGTTCGGCGCCGTGGAGATCGCCATCGCCGGCTGCCTGTTCCTGGGCGTGTTCCGTACCGTGGCCTATGGCGCGGCGCTGGCGCTGCACGCGGTCAGCGTGCTGGTCTCCTGGCGTCAGCTCGTCGATCCCTGGGGCGACCCCGCGAACCATCTGTTCATCGCCAGCGTGCCCGTGCTTGGCGCCCTGATCGCCCTGTTCCTGCTGCGGCATCGAGACCGTGGCCTGCTGGATCGAAAAATGAACGGCTGATGAACCGGGTGCCGAGCGATCGGATGCGCGACACGGTGGACGCCATCTACCGTCCGAATCACGCCGCGTCCTCGCCACCCTGATCCGCCTCCTGGGTGATTTCGACCTCGCCGAGGAGGCGCTACACGATGCCTTCGCGGCCGCAGTGGAGCAGTGGCCACGCGATGGCGTTCCCACCCAACCGCGGGCGTGGCTCGTTTCGGCAGGTCGCTTCAAGGCCATCGACCGCATCCGCCGGCGCGCCCGCTTCGACGCGGCGGTGCCGGAGCTCACCGAGCGACTCGAGTCCCGCACCGCAGAGGTTGAGGTCGGCGACGACGATGGGGTCGAAGACGACCGCCTGCGGCTGATCTTCACCTGCTGCCATCCAGCCCTGCCGCCGGACGCCAGGGTGGCTCTGACGCTGCGCGAAGTATGCGGCCTCACGACCGAGGAGATCGCGCGCGCCTTCCTCACCGCTCCACCAACGCTGGCGCAGCGGATCGTGCGCGCCAAGGCGAAGATCCGCGAAGCGCGCATTCCCTACGAGGTCCCGTCGCGCGGCGATCTGCCGGAGCGGTTGGACACCGTGCTCCGCGTGGTCTACCTGGTGTTCAACGAGGGGTACTCCGCGTCCTCGGGTGCATCGCTCACGCGACACGATCTCTCGGGCGAGGCGATCCGCCTGGGCCGGCTGCTCCTCGAGTTGCTGCCCGAGCCCGAGACGATGGGACTCCTGGCGCTGATGCTGCTGCACGAATCGCGACGCGCGGCGCGTACCTCACCGACGGGCGAACTGGTCCTCTTGGACGACCAGGACCGCTCGTCATGGAACCGGGATCAGATCGCGGAAGGGTCGGCGCTGGTGGAGCGGGCTCTGTTGTCGCGGCGGTTCGGCCCCTACACGCTCCAGGCGGCGATCGCGGCGGTGCACGCCAGGGCGCCCAGCCCCGCGGCGACCGACTGGGCCCAGATCGTCGGATTCTACGACGTGCTGGCGCGTGCGGAGCCGTCGCCGATCGTCGAGCTGAATCGCGCCGTGGCGGTGGCGATGCGGGACGGTCCGCTGGCCGGTCTCGTCCTCATCGACGCCATCCTGGCGCGCGGCGATCTGGGGGACTACCACCTCGCGCACTCGGCGCGGGCGGAGTTGTGCCGGCGGCTGGGGAGAACGGCGGAAGCTCTCGCCTCCTACGAACGCGCCCTGGCCCTCACCCGCCAGGAGCCACAGCGACGGTTTCTCGAACGGCGGCGGGACGAGCTGCTGGGGTGATTGTCGTGGGGGATTGCCCACCACAGGTCCAGCGGCTCGAATGCTCGTAGCGTATCGGCTTTCGCCTCCTCACATCTCCTCCAGGAGCCAACGAGCGGCCGGCGCCCAGGTCACGCGGCGCGGGAGCGCACGCGTCGGCGGTACGGCGTCCAGCGTCACCAGGAAGGGGCGCGCGACGGAATGGGCCGCGTGGGCCGCCTCCAGCGCGCGCAGTTCGCGGTCCCACGTCTTGTCGCCTTCGCTCTCCAGGCACACCTGCACCAGGAGGGGCGGCTCGCCGGACCGATGCGCGAGGAAATCCACCTCCCACCCCTCGGGTGTCCGCACGTATGAGACGTCCCAGCCGCGGCGTTCCAGCTCGAGCAGCACTGCGGTTTCCAGCGCCCGCCCGTGGTGCGTGCGACCACTGCGCTCAAACAGGGCGATCAGCCCTGGATCCACAGGGTAGGCCTTGCGCGGGTTGACCATCCGCTGGCGCTCCGAGGCACTGTGCATCGCCACCGTGCGCACGAGGAAGGCATCCTCCAGGTGGGCAAGGTACTGGTGCAAGGTATCCTTGCCCACCGACACCCCTTGGGAGCGGAGGGTGTCGTAGTGCTTCTTCACCGAGAACGAGCCACCGGGATTGGCGAGGAGCTGCCGCTCGAGCCAGCGGAGCGCCAAGGAATTGGTCACGTTGTGCCGTTCGATGACATCGCGCAGCACCACCACGTCCACGTAGCCACCGAGCAGAGCGGCGCGGTCGCGCGGCGCGGTGCCCTGCGCCTCCGGATAGCCGCCCTCGACGAGGTAGCCTCGCAGCTGCTGGTCGAGCGCGGTGCGGTCCGCGGGTCGCAGACGCTGCCAGCGTGCGGCGGGCTCCACCCCGGCGTGGCGCAGCGCTTCCCGGAAGCTGAACGGGTGTACTAAAACTTCCATCGCCCGGCCGCGCAAGCTGGTCGCCACCTCGCGGCTCAGGAGCCGGGCCGAGGAGCCCGACACGAACACCTCCACGCCGCCG
The DNA here is from genome assembly GCA_013696835.1 of Gemmatimonadota bacterium. GTDB lineage: Bacteria > Gemmatimonadota > Gemmatimonadetes > JACCXV01 > JACCXV01 > JACCXV01. The sequence goes on from JACCXV010000087.1 coordinate 4,929, forward strand.
GCATCCATGAGGCGGCGGACAAGCCCCTCCCATCCGGGCACGGTCTGGACCTCGTCCAGATAGAGCGTCATCCGGCCTGTCTCGCGCAGGCGGGAAAACTGGCGCGTGTGCTCCTCGAGCAGCCAGGCGAGGTCGGCGACCGACAACCCCATCAGCCGCTCGTCCTCCAGCGAGACCAGTAGCTGCGCTTCGCCCGGTCGACCCTCGGCAAGCCGATCAGCCCGGCACTGCCAGAGAAATGATGTCTTGCCCCCGCGGCGCACCCCGATAACCGCGAACGCCTTGCGGCCTATGGCGGGCAGGTGGACGTCGCGGCGGGTGAGAGGAGGCGGATCGGCGGCCAGCGACTCGGCTAACTTGAGGCGCAAGAGTTCGTGGGCAATTGTCATTGTGTAGGTGACACATTAGAGGCAGACTGTCACTTTGTCAATGACAATTCTACTGCGCCGGGTCAGACGCCGCAACAGCGATCCCGTAGCTCAACCGCGGGCACGAGGGCGATTCCCTCGGCGTCCGCGCCCAAGGCGGGCCGCGGTCACTCGGAGTTCCTCGGGGCCTGAGAACCAGTCGGCGGGCGCCGTCTCCCAGGGTGTCTCCTTCCTCTTCACGGCTGCGATACCCGCTTCCGTGACGGCCTTCAACTGCGGCGACATGTTGGCACAATTCAGGAAGGTGACGTCGGGGGGTAGTTCTTAGAGCTCGCGCTGCGACGGGAGCAAGTCCGGCTCGCGATAGGTCATGAGGGCCCGCCATCCCCTTCACGCTCCAATGCATCGACATCCGCCAGGTCCTGTAGACGACCCGTTGCACGCTTGTTTATCAGGAACTCACGACGGCCAATGAACGGAACCTTCAGGTTTCCCACCACGTGAGAAACGCGTGCCTTCCAGGCGGCCTCGAACTCGACACCAGTGATCGCCGTCAGGATGTCGATGCGGCGTGGAGGCAGGCCGATTTGAACGACGGTGTCGGGTTTCTCGAGATCCTCCTTCGAAATGTCGAGGCTCTCGAATGGAACGCCGAAGGCGAGCAACGCGCGCCAGACCCGCCCCGCGTTCACCCGCTCGCAGTCGATCCAGACGTCGAGATCACCGGTTGCGCGCGGCACACCATGCACCGCCATCGCGTGAGCGCCGACGATCAGGAAACGCGCATCCGCTTCCAGCAGCGCCGCGATCAGGTCGCGAAAGTCCTCGTTCAATGTGGCTCAACGCTCCGGAAGTTCGAGACCAAACCGGCGACCTACTGGCGCTTGTTCCCTCGTGTAGGTAGGCACCGAGAGCCCCGCCATGCCCCATGCTTCTAGCGCGAGAGGCCACATCATCTCGAGCCTTTCCTCGGCGCTGGTCGAGCCGGAGAGATCTGCGGTAGGCTCCGCGCCAAGGCGGTACAGGCGCACCGGCCACGACCGGTGGGCAGCCGTTCGGGAAGACGGAGAATCCGTATGGGCATCCATTTCGAACCTCATTCCTGGGCGAGGCCGAGTGCGAGGACATCACGCGGGCGACGCCGCGGCCGGATCCCGAAAAGTATGCGCACCGTAACGGCGAGCTGCCAGCTAGGCATGATGTTCTACTGACGCTTTTTGCCGGGCCCGGGACCAGGCGGCAGCCTACGGCTCAACGGGCAGGGTAGCGATCGCGACCGGGTGGCGGGGCTCGTACAGCAGCACCTCGACGCCGCCCGGCAGATACAGCATGACAGTAACGCCAAAGCCCTCGTCGACGGGCTCGCCTTGCACCTCGAGTCCCTTCGCCCGCAAATCCCGAATCGTGGCTTCGATGTCGTCGCACATCAGGGTAAACTGGTGCCGGACTCCCGATTCGTAAGTCGGTCCCTCGGAGGGATGTACTCCGAGTTCCGCGGGCGGCAGGGCAAAGATGAGCCACCCGTCTCCCGCGTCGACGTGCTTCCAACCGAACACATCACGGAGTGTCGCTCGGAGCGTGTCGGGCTCCTTGGTGTAAAGCAAAACGTGGGCACCAATGATCCCCATGATCACCTCCCAACAAGCGTTTCTCGTACTCCAGGCTTCGCCCTCACTCCCTCTGCCTGCCCTGTGGGCTACTGCACAGCGGGCCTGGTCGTCCAGCAGGAACTACGTGTCCGACGCACCGGTGTCGAGCACGACCTGCCAGCACCCTCCGGAGCCAAGGCGCCAGAGGGTGATGTAGCGTCCGGTCACCAGCGTATCCGCCTTCTCGCCGCCCAAGCGTACGAAGGCCGATCGCCCTGTCGTGAAGCCGTGCCGGCCATCGGAGAACACGCCGGCATCGGTGGGCTCCCACACCAGGCGCAGCATGGGATCGGCGAACAACTCGGCGTCGAAGTCCCGTATCGCACCCAGACCCTGCACGGCCTTGCCCCCCACGTGGAGCCTGACGGCGTCGGCGGCGTAGGCATCCATCCAGCCCTCGAGCCCGCGAGCAGCCGTCGCCGAAGCGAAAGCCCGGTCGGCCGCCATCAGTTCGGCGCGCACAGCGGACGAGTCGAGCGCAGGTCGCGGCCCGCTGCACGCAGCCACGGTGGCAAGCGCTACCAAGGAAGACGCAGACCGCATGGGGGCTTTCTAGGTCAGGTTCTCCTGTACGAAACGCGGGCTGAGATGCACATCCACTTGGACCAGGGGCGAGTCACCGATGCAGCGGAAGCCATGGATCTCGCCGGCCTTGATCACGAGAATGTCACCCGCGCCGGCTTCGAACTCCTCGCCGTTCACGTTCCAGAGACCGCGACCTTCCCTCACGAATTGGACTTCGTCGTACGGGTGACGATGGGGTCCGGGGCCCCGCCCGGGCAGAGCGCTGAGGAGGAACACGGAGATGTTCACATCGCCGTGATCGGCCCCGACGAACTGGTGAGAGCTACCCTGGAACGGTAGATCCTGCTGGCGAACACGGTACATCGCCGGTGCTCCTTCGGAGTGGGTTGCTGCGGTCGGCGGCCACGCGAAGGGCCGAGTCTCGACTTCATGGGCCTATCCGGCAAATGCACGCTTCAGTGCATCTATGTCGAGCTTCTTCATCTGAAGCAGTGCCTCCATGACTCGTCCCGACTTTTCAGCATCGCCATCAGCGAGAATCGCGGGCAGGATGGTGGGAACCACCTGCCATGATACGCCGTACCTGTCCTTGAGCCAGCCACACTGCTGTGCCCTCACATCCCCGCCTGCGGAGAGCTCATCCCAGTAATGGTCCACTTCTTCCTGCGTCTCGCAGCTGATCTGGAACGAGATGGCCTCGTTGAATTGGAATGTCGGGCCGCCATTGAGCGCCGTGAACGTCTGTCCATCGAGCTCGAACTCGACCGTCATCACCGTTCCGGCCGCCTTCCCATGGATCTCATGCCCGGCTTCTCCATACCGGCTGATGGACCCGACCCTGGAGTTTCTGAAGATGGCGGTGTAGAACTTCGCCGCCTGCTCGGCTTGATCGTCGAACCACAGACAGGGCGTGATCCTCTGAATCTCGGGCATGTTCTCTCTCCTGGTCGAGCGTCAGGTTACGGCTGAGGATGATCGTGGCTACCGCTGGTCGAACGAGGGAACCCGAGATCGACAGCCGGCGCCACCCAGCACGCCACGCCGGCGATCTTCCGGTCGCCCCCGCCCGCTTCAGATCACCCGCCACCACGGCACCGCAAGCACGTCAGGTGCGAGCCATTCCAGCGTGCTCCCTGTGTGCAGGAGAAGCCCTGCACGGGCCTGCTTGCCGTACTCTGCACGGAAGGTACGCAAATCCTTGGTGGCGTCACCGAGACGCGGTCGGCCCGTTGCCTTGACCTCGATGGGAAGCAGACGTCCGCGGGCCTCGACGACGAAGTCCACCTCCTCGCCAATGGTGGTCCGCCAGTAGAGGATCTCGGCCCGGTCGACACGCGCGTCCCGCCATGCGAAGAGATCGTGCAGCACCAGGTTCTCGAGGTGCGCGCCGACGGGGGCGACTCAGTCAGCCAGGTGCACATGGCGATGGGAGTCAACCTGTCGACTGCCGGACGGGACGACGAGGCGCTGGAGATCTACAGGAGGGTCCTCGAG
>JACCXV010000097.1 GCA_013696835.1 Gemmatimonadota bacterium
GTGCGGCCCTGGGCACCCCGATGGGATCGCTGGCCGCCCCGCTCGTAGGGGGAGAGGTCCTCGACCGACGTGTGCGAGGCGGTCTTCGACTCCCCTTCCTGCGCCCGCACCTTGTTCACAGTGCGCGCCGCGATCTCCTCGGCCTTCTCCTCCGGGGTGCCCCGTTGCTCGAGGCTCTCCTTGATGTGCTCGTACTGCCGCTCGCGCTTCGAGCTCCACGCCTTGGGTGGCATTCAGCTGGTCCGTTTCTTCGGAGTTGTCGCAGAGGGCTTTCCCAGGCGCTCGAGGACGCTGCCCAGCCGGTGTGGCCGCTTCCACAGATCCCGCCATACGTCGCCTCTCGCAGCGAGGATGCCCGGCACCGTGCGGATCGTGAAGTCGGCGGGCTGCGCTCCCTCGTCGAACTCCTCCCACGTCAGAGGCATCGAGACGGTGGCCGGCTCCTTGGCGCGCAGCGAGTAGGGGGCCACCACGGTCTTGCCGCGACCGTTCTGGAGGAAGTCCACGTATACCTTTCCGCGGCGTGCAGCCTTGGAGCGCTCCAGGGTCGTCGTGCGCGGGTTCGCCTCGACGATCATGGCCGCCACGAGCTCTGCGAAGCTGCGAACCGTGTCGTGGTCGTTATCCGGGACCAGCGGCACGTAGAGGTGCAGTCCCTTCCCTCCGGAGGTTTTCAGGAACGGCGTGAGTGCCGCACGTTCGAGGATCTCTCGGACCCTGGGTGCCACCTCGGCGGCCTTGCGGTAACCATCCTCGGGTGGATCGAGGTCCCACACGACGTAGTCCGGGTTCTCGAGCGCCTCCTGTCGCGACGCCCATGGGTGAAGGTCGATCGTCCCCAGGTTCGCGACGTACGTCAGCGTGGCCGCGTCGTTGCACACCAGATAGTCCACGATCTTCTTGCGAGAGTTTTCAGACGGCACTGAAACCGTGGAAATCCACTCCGGCAGCCAATCCGGCTGATCCTTCTGGAAGAACGACTGGCCAGAGATTCCGTTGGGAAAGCGCACCAGGGTCAGTGGGCGGCCCTCGAGGTACGGCAGGATGACGTCAGCCTGATCGCGGTAGTACGCGATCACGTCCCCCTTGGTGACGCCGGCGTGCGGGAAGAAGACCTTGGACGGGTTCGTGATCGGGACCTCCGGCGGTCCGACCCTGACCGCTGCGGAGGCGGGCGCGCGCCTGGCGGACGAGCGCGCCCTGTGCTTCGGCGTGGGCTGCGCACGCTTGGGCCGCGCACTCCTGGGCGCCGGGCTCGGCGGGCGCTTTGGCCTTGCAGACTCCGAGGCTGGCACCTCGCGGACGCATTCCCGCGGAGGCTTGTCGTCACGCAGGCCTGCGAAAGCCGGATGGCGGAGCTTTCCGTCCGAGGTCCACTCGGTGAACCTGACCTCCGCGACGAGCCGGGGCTCGACCCACGTGACGCCGCGCTCGCGAGGTGGATCGACGAACGGCGGGTCCTTGCGCGGGATGCTGGCGAGCCTGCGGCTGAGGTCGGTCAACGTCGCCTCGTCGAACCCGGTCCCGACCTTGCCCGCGTAGATCAGGCGATTCCCTGCGTATACCCCCACGAGGAGCGCCCCGAAGTGGCTGCGGGCTCCCTGCGGAGGTGTGAACCCGCCGATAACGAGCTCCTGCCGGCCCACACACTTCAACTTGACCCAGTCACCCGTGCGGGCACCCCGATACGGCGCGTCACGTCGCTTGGCGATCACCCCCTCCAGCCCGCGGCCGCAAGCCGCTGCAAGAAAGGCCTTCCCGTCGCCTTCGAAGTGATCGGAGTAGCGCACGCACGAGGGCGCGTCCACCGTCTCGAGCCAGGCCTGGAGGATGGCCTTCCGCCCGACGAGCGGCGCGCCGGCCAGGTCGTGACCCTCCGCATGCAGCAGGTCGAAGGCATGGTAGAAGAGCGGCACGGAGCGGGCGGCGGCGGCGATGCGGTCGTTCTCCGCGAGGTGGATGCGGCCCTGCAGGAGCTCGAACCGGCTGCGCCCTTGCTCGTCGAAGGCGACGATCTCGCCATCCATCACGAAGTCGCCGCCCTGGAGCGCCGCGAGCGCCTGACTCACCTCCGGGTAGCGGAACGCCACCTCCTTTGCGTTGCGTGTGACGAGACGCACCTCATCCGCGGAGCGAATCGCCAGCGCGCGCACGCCGTCCAGCTTGATCTCGTAGATCCATTCCCGTCCCGCCGGGACTGAGGTCTCGAGCCTGGCCTTCATGAACGAGAGCTCCGCCGGGATCGCCGCGCGCGGCGCGGCACCGGGGGACAGAGACTCGATCGCACGCAGCACGCGGCTGTTCCACTGGCGCGCGTCTTTGCGCTTGCCGACCTCCTCGACGGTGAGGCCGCTCACGACCGACGTCGGCTCTTCCCCCGCCACGTCCCGATCGGGATCCGCGTGCTCGTCACGCTCCTTGATCAGGAGCCACTCCTTGCCGGTGGCGTCGCGGCCGCGGATTCGAACCAGTGCCCAGCCACCCACGAGCTTGCGCCCGGACAGATCGACCTTCAAGCTGCCGGCGGCGACGCTGCCCTCGCGGAGGCGGAAGGGCCCGCGATCCCAGACGATGACGGAGCCGCCGCCGTACTCTCCTTTGGGGATCGTGCCTTCGAAATCCTTGTAGGAGAGAGGGTGATCCTCGACGTGCATGGCCAGGCGCCGATCACGGGGATTGTAGGAAGGGCCCTTGGGCACGGCCCAGGACACCAGGACACCACCTATCGCGAGGCGGAAGTCGTAGTGCAGCCTGCTCGCCGCGTGCTTCTGTACGACGAAGAGTCCATCCGTGTCCTCGGCCGCCGCCTCGAAAGGCTCCGCCGTCTTCGCCGGGTCCCGCTTGCCGCGGTACTCCGCGAGCTTGTGCTCGGCCCCCGCCGATTTTCCGCGGCGGGACGGCTCGCGCGACGACGTGGACCCCACCCCCGGTTCACGGATCTTGGGAACCATCGTTGTGCTTGCTCCTCCGCATGAAGTGCTTGCTACAAGAGTAAGGTGGGCCTAGCCTTCCGCGTCGTCCAACCTGTCCCAGGAGGCATCCTTGGCGCCCCGACCGTCGTGGAAAGGCTTTCTCCGGCTCAGCCTGGTGAACATCCCCGTTCGGCTCTACCCGGCCACGTCCTCGTCTGCCACGGTGAGCTTCAATCAGCTGCACAAGGCATGCGGGACGCGGATCAATATGAAACGCTGGTGCCCCCACTGCGACGTCGAGGTGGAGTGGGGCGACGTGACGAAGGGGTACGAGTTCGCGAAGAACCGCTGGGTGGTCATGGAGGATCCCGATTTCGACAACGTGCGGCTCGAGACCAGCGATGCCATCCGGCTGATGGAGTTCGTCGAGGCGGCGGAGCTTCCCGCACTCTACGTCGAGCGCGCGCACTACCTGGCGCCCGACGGCCGCGTCGCCGGTGAGGCGTACGGGGTACTGCGCGAGGCCATGGAGGGAAAGGTCGGGATCGGCAAGCTCGTGATGAACGGGCGGGAGCGGATCGTGGCCGTGCAGCCGTGGGAGCGTGCGATGATCGTGTATACGCTCTACTACGCCGACGAGGTGCGCGGGATCGAGGAGGTGCCGGGACTCGAGGCGAAGGCGCCGGAATCCACGAAGGCCGAGCTTCAGCTCGCCCGGCAGCTGATCGACAGCGTCACGACGAGCTTCGACCTGCGTGCGTACCAGGACGAGTACCATTCGGCGCTCATGAAGGTCATCGAACAGAAGGTCGCCGGGCAGGAGACGACGCCGACGTACACCGCCGAGGCGCCGCAGGTTATCGACCTGATGGAGGCACTGAAGGCGAGCCTCGACAAGGCAGGCAAGGCGAAGAAGAAGCCCGCGCGTGCCGAGCTGCAGCCCGTGGCCGCAGCGCAGGTCGACGAAGAGATGCCGCGGGCCCGACGCGCGGCTGGCGGCGCGAAGTCACCGGCCACGCGGAAGCGGGCGCGGACGCGTTGAGCACCGGTACGACGACGCTGAGGGGAGCACCTCCGGTCGCCTCGCCCGCACTCGGTTCGCCGGCCTCTCCCTTCGAGGGCGAGTGCGTGTGCTTCGCAGGTCATCTCAGCTGCCTCGGCCGGGGGGAGGCGGAGGAGCTCGTGCGCCGGCTCGGTGGGCGCGTCGCCTCCTCGAAGGATTCGGGGGTCACGCTGGTGGTGCGGGGGGAGCCCCCGACCGGGACTCGGGAAGTCCCGCCGAAAGCCTTGACGCGGGCTGCGCGCCGGGACGTACCCGTGCTGTCGGAACGCGAGTTCTGCCGACGCGCCGGGATCCCCTCGGTGGATGAGCTGCGCGCGCGCTACCACCCCCTGAGCGAGATCCTGCAGCGTTACCCCCTGCTGAGGCCGGACCGGATCCGCTATCTGGAGACGTGGGGTCTGCTGCGCGCGTCGCACACGACGCGCACGGAGCGCTGGTACGCCTTCGACGGTCTCGCCCTGCTCGCCTCGCTTCACACACGCCTCGCGGAAGGCGTTTCCTTCCGGGCGGTCGTGCGGGAGGTCGTGGCGGAGCGCCAGGGGCAGCTGAGCCTGAGCTTCGGAACGCGGACGCCCGGTGCCACGGTGCTGGCCTTTCGACTCCCGAGCGGCACGGGAGAGGCCGAGCGCTTCTTCCGCGAGGCGTCCGAGCTGGAGCGCGAGCCCGGGCGCGAATCCGCCGCGGCCGACGCCTACGAGATGGCGCTCCGGCACGATCCCGACCTGGTGCCGGCGCTCATCAATCTCGCCAACCTGCACTACCTGCGCGGTGAAGCGGAGCGTGCGCGCGAGCTGTACCGGCGCGCGGAGCGTCTGGGTGGCGACGAGTTCTTCCAGATCTCCTTCAACCTCGGGAACCTCGCCTACGACGAAGAGAGATACGAGAGAGCTCGCTTGCTGTACCGCCGTGCGCTGCTGCTCGAGCCGTCGTACGGCGACGCCCACCTCTACCTGGCGCTCACGCTGGAGAAGCTCGGCTGCTCCCGAGAGGCGCGACCGCACTGGCGGGCGTACCGGGAGCTGGATCCTGCCGGAGAATGGGTTCGGCTGGCTCGCGAGATGGAGCGAGTCGAGTAGCCTTCCGCAGCCGCTTCCGCCGACTGCCATTCCCCGAGAAAATGGCCGTTGCGAACGCCCGCCCTGATCGGCTTAATGGG
>JACCXV010000109.1 GCA_013696835.1 Gemmatimonadota bacterium
GTTCGCGGACGTGTTTCAGGCGGCCAAGGGCGCGGGGCTGCGCTCGGACGTGCACGCGGGGGAGGGAACGCCGGCCTCCTCGATCTGGGACGCGCTGGAGCACCTGCAGGCGGATCGCCTGATCCACGCCGTGTCGGCGGCCGCGGACCCGGCCCTGCTCCAGCACCTCCGCTCGCGGGCGATTCCGCTGGCCCTGAATCCAGGCAGCAACGTCCGCACGGGCGTGGTGCCCGAGCTCGCGTCATACCCGCTGCGGCGGCTGCTCGGAGCGGGTGTGCCCCTGTCCGTCAACACCGACGACCCGGCGCTGCTCGGAACGACGCTAGCTGGGGAGCTCGAGGATCTCGCGCACACCTTCGATCTCGGACAGCCGGTGGTGGAGGCCCTGATCCTGGGTGGGCTCGAGTGCTCGTTCCTCGCCGGGCGGCGCCGCAACCGGCTGCTGCAGGAGTGGGGCCTCGAGCTCGAGGCGGTCCGGCGGCGGGAGGGACTCGACGCTCGCATGCTGGGCAGTCCGCGGCACGTCGAGGGGCCCGGGTCCGGCTAGGCTGGGGGTGTTCTCCGGCGAGCCGGGGCCGGCGTCGCCCGCCTTGTCGCCCGCCCGCGATCCCGTAGGTTCGTCCCCATGCACCCCGTGCTGGTCGACCTCGGCGGCTTCACCATCTCGACCTTCGGGATCATGATGGTCGCCGGCTTCCTCGCTGCGTGGGCCCTGCTCACGCTGGAGTTCGCTCGCAAGGGACTACCGACCGGCGACGCGCAGACCGCGGTCCTGATCGCCGCCCTCGGCGGCGTCGTGGGCGCCAGGCTGTACTATCTCGCCGACCACTCCGAGGAGCTCGCAAGTGATTTCGCAGGTACGATCACGTCGCGCGGCGGCCTCACGTGGTACGGCGGGTTCTTCCTGGCCACGCTGCTGCTCGCGCTGTTCCTGCGCGCGCGCCGCATCCCGCTCCTGCGCGGTCTGGACTGCATGGCGCCTCCGCTGGCGCTCGGCTACGCGATCGGGCGCGTGGGCTGCTATCTGGTTGGGGACGACTACGGGGGCCCGGCCTCGCTGCCGTGGGCCGTGGCCTTTCCCGAAGGCGCCCCGCCGATCGTGACCGCCGTGCATCCCACCCAGGTGTACGAGACGCTCTCAGCGGTGCTCGTCTTCGGGGTGCTCTGGCGGCTGCGCACCCTGCCCGCGCCGGAGGGCGCGACGGCGTTCCTCTGTCTCGTCCTCGTCGGCCTCGAGCGCCTGCTGATCGAGTTCCTGCGCGTCAACCCGCCCGTGGCTCTCGGGCTCACGCAGGCCCAGATGATCAGCCTGGCGGTGGTGCTCCTGGGGTCCGCGGGGCTGGCTGCAGTATCCGCCGGCTGGCGCCGGCGCCGCGCCGCGCCCATCACCGCCTAACCCGCCGCCAGACCCCCCCGGCCACAGCCCGGCCCTGCCGAATGTCGAGCAGTCCGCGACGCTCGGTCGTCGCGCGTGGCCGAATGTCGGACAGGTCGGACCCCGCAAGGCCCGTTTTATCCATCCCTCCATCTTGTGCAGCAACGACTTGGCCGCCTCACCAGCGGGCATGGGAGGCTTGGCATGCGCTCTGCACATGGCGATTGCACGGAACGTCGCCAACGGACCCCCTACCCAGGCAGCGACGGACCCGGACGCCGGGGGCGGACTTCGGTTCAGCCCTCGGCTCCCGCAAACCGAAACGGGCATTCCAACGAGGCTGCAGTGATCCGAGAAGCCAGGCGCGACGCGGGATTTACCCTGGTGGAGCTCATGATGACGGTTGCCGTCCTCTCGACGCTCCTGATGATGGTCATGCCGCGCTTCACGGACTTCCAGCGCTCCATGGCGATGAAGGCTTCGGCCCGAAACCTGGCAACGAACTTCCGCCTCGCGCAGCAGCGGGCATCGGCGGCGAACCGGCCCTGCTACATGGACTTCGACACCTCGAAGAACGCCTTCACGATCTGGCTCGACAGGGATCTCGACAAGAACTACGACGGCGTGGACGAGGTGCGGGCGGTCGGCTTCATCTACACGGACCAGGTGGCAGGCATTCCGGGTGTGCTGCTGCCCAGGGACACGAGCTTCGAGAGCACGACCTTTCCCAAGGGGATCCGCAACCTGCCGAGCGTCGCCTTCGCCTCCGACGGCAGCGTCCAGAACGGCGGCGAGATCGTGATGAAGGACAGCTGGGGCCGGCGCTACAAGGTCGAAGTCACCATGGCGGGCGGCATCTCGATCCTCCAGAAGGTCGGCGGGAGCTGGGTCGAATGACGCTCTCCGCCATGCGCTCCGCCGCGCGGGGCCACGCCGGCTTCACGCTGATCGAGGTGATCATCGCGCTGTTCGTGATCTCGATGACGATCCTCGCGGTGGGGCCGCTCATGACCGGCATCTCGCGCGGCAACAACTACGGGCAGAACGTGAGCATCGCGTCGGGGCGCGTGCAGGAGAAGGTGGAGGAGCTGAAGAACCGGCCGTTCGCGAACGTGACCAACGGCTCCGAGACCCTGAAGGAGCCGGCGATGACGCGCAGGTGGACGGTCGTCGCCGAGCCGGTCCCCAACGCGCTCAAGGAGGTGGACGTGGTCGTCGAGTGGACCGACACGATGAAGAAGCCGCAGCACGTCTCCGTGAAGACCTTCATCGCGAGCCGCAACCCCCGATGAACGCAGCCCGTGAGCGCCGCGAGCGCGGCCAAGGCGGTTTCACGATCACCGAGCTGCTGGTTGCGATCGTCATCTTCGCGATCATCTCGACCGCCATGTACAACCTGCTCTTCTCACAGAATCGCTTCTTCGACTCGCAGGAAGCCGGCAACGCCACCGCGCAGAACACGCGGATCGCGCTGAAGCGGCTGTCGAACGACGTGCTGCTGGTGGGCCGCGGCATCAACGCCCTCAGCCTCGACAACCCCGATGTGATCCTGCCCAACGATGGCACGGTGCCGGTGAACACCGTCGGCAAGGACGCCATCACGCTGCTCTCGATCCCCAATGGGGTGCGACGCGTGCCCTTCGCGGCCAACGCGTCGCGCGCCGCGACGTCGATCACCGTCGTCGATGACAGCGCCGGGGTCGCTCGCGGGCTCACGATGAGCGCGCTCGTCATCGTCCACGACTCGAACCTCACGAGCAGCCAGGTGCTGAGCGTGGCCAGCGTGAAGGACAACGGCGCCACGGTCTCGCTCGGATTCGTGGCCGCCGACAGCCTCCTCGCCGGCTACCCGATGGCGTACAGCGGGCTGTATCCCCTGAACACGATCTCTTACCGGGTGAACGCCACGAACCCCGAGAAGCCGCACCTGGAGCGCCGCGTGGACAGCAAGGCTTGGGAGAAGATCGTGCCCGGCATCGAGAGCCTGGCGTTCACCTACTACGATCAGGCGAACACCCCGATCGTGCCGGCCGACCAGGGCCTCCGCCGCCAGATCCGCAAGGTGAAGATCGACATGGGAGGCCGCTCGGTGCGGGCACTCGACAGCAAGGGTAGCTACCTGAAGCTCCCCATGAGCACCGAGATCACCCCGCGCAACATGATGGAGTAGGGAGAGCCGTGAGCCTTTGCGCCACGCACGTCCCGTCGCGACTCGCCTCAGCCCCCTTCTCGGCGCCG
>JACCXV010000129.1 GCA_013696835.1 Gemmatimonadota bacterium
CGGCTCCACAGCCGGAGCTGGAGCTGCCGTTCCCATGAGGGGTGAGTCGTGAGACGCGAACGCCGGTGGCGCGTCGATCCGCCCGACGACGAGTCGGCGGCCCCGCGCGAGGGCGCCGCAGCAGGCAACTCAGCGGAAGCGACGGAACCCGCGAGCTCGCCGCCCCTGGAACAGGAGCTCAAGCGGCTCGAGGCGATCGTCCAGCGGCTGGAGCGGGACGAGATTCCTCTCGACCAGGCGCTAGCGCTGTTCGAGGAGGGAATCGCGATCGCGCGCTCTGCCCGTGGCAAGCTGGAGGCGGCCGAGGGGCGGGTGCGGGAGATCCTGCGGGAGGCTGGCGACGCGTTCCGCCTGCGCGACCTCGACGCGTAGGCCGGAGCCGCTCGCTTCGTTCTTCGCGAAGGAGCGGGCGCTCGTGGACGATCTCCTGCGCCGCCGACTGGAAGCGCTCGGCGCAGGGCCGCTACCCGATGCCATGCGCTACTCGGCGCTCGCGCCCGGCAAGCGCATGCGGCCGATCCTGGCTCTCGCCGCTTTCCGCGCCGCCGGCGGCGCGGGTGACGCGATCTATGGTCCCGCGTGTGCCCTCGAGCTGATCCACGCGTATTCGCTCGTCCACGACGACCTGCCCGATTTCGACGACGACGACCTCCGCCGCGGGCGCCACACGAGTCACATCGTGCACGGCGAGCCCCTCGCGCTCGCGGCGGGATTCGCGCTGCTCACGGAAGGCCTGGCATGGCTCGGAGAGGCGCACGGCGAGCTGTCGCGGGATCTGCTGCGAACGGTGACCCGCGCCGTGGGCCTCGGGGGCATGATCGGGGGCCAGTACCTCGACCTGCTGTGTGAAGGCCGCGAGCCGGAGCCCGGCGAGCTGCTCCGCATCCACGCGGGCAAGACGGGTCGGCTCATCGAGGCCGCGGTTGACACCGGGGCCCTCGTCGCGGGAGCCGATTCTCGGGTTCGTGCCGGGCTGGCGCGCTACGCAGAGGCCCTGGGCCTCGCCTTCCAGATCGCGGACGACCTGCTGGACGCGCTCGGGGTGGAAGGCGTCACGGGCAAGTCGATGGGCACGGACGCCGCGGCGGGCAAGGCCACGTTCGTGTCGCTCTACGGGCTGGACGGTGCGCGCCGGCGGGCCCACGAGGCCGCGGCTCGGGGCAGGGTAGAGGCCCGAGCGCTGCGGGTGCGGGACGATCTGCTCGTGCAGCTGGCCGACTTCGTGATCGAGCGGGCGCACTGAGCCGAGCGCTCGGTCCCCGCGCTGCTCGTCTCGTGGCTGCCGAGTAGGGGGCGGTCGTAGAACCTTGGACCGACCGCCCAAAGGCCCGTCCTCGAGCGGTCGATCCGCGCGAGGGATGGGCATCCGATGTTCGAAGTGTACGCGCTCCAGCCGCGTGATGAGCGCGACGATCCGCAGCGCACGGCGCAAACTCCCTGGCGCACGTACTACCGGGCGCCGTCGTGACTCACGCTCCCGTCATTGACCGCCTCCGCCTGCGGGATATCTTGCACGCTCATCGCCACCCCCTGGCGGTCGGCTGCGGCTCCTGATCGTCGCCGGCCGCTCCTCGGTCTGCCTGCCGGGACCGTGCCGACTACTGTCCACCGCGACCCAGCACGAGGCGTCACGATGCGGACCCAGCCTTCCTTCCTAGACCGCGCCGGAACACCCGACGAGCTCAAGCGGCTGCGCCCGGAGGACCTGCCCGAGCTCGCGCGCGAGCTGCGCGAGGAGATCGTCTCGGTCGTGAGCGTGAACGGCGGTCACTTCGGGTCCCCGCTGGGCGTGGTCGAGCTGACGGTCGCGCTGCACTACCTGCTCGACTCCCCGCGCGACAAGATCGTGTGGGACGTGGGGCATCAGGCGTATGCCCACAAGCTGCTCACTGGCCGGCGTGACCGCTTCCACACGCTGCGCATGAAGGACGGCCTCTCCGGTTTCACGCTGCGCTCCGAGAGCGCGCACGATCCGTTCGGCGCCGCGCACGCGAGCACGGCCATCTCCGCCGCGCTGGGCATGGCCAAGGCGCGCGACCTGCAAGGCGGCGACTGCAAGGTGGTCGCGGTGGTCGGCGACGGCGCGCTCACCGGCGGTCTCGCCTTCGAGGGCCTGAACAACGCCGGATCCCTCGGCAGCGACATCCTGGTGATCCTGAACGACAACGAGATGTCGATCGCGCCCAACGTCGGGGCGATCCACCATTACCTCACCGAGATCCTGACGAACCCGCTGTACAACAAGCTGCGCTCGGAGACGTGGAAGCTGGCGGGGGAGATCCCGGTGGTGGGCGAGAAGGTGCGCGAGCTCGCCGGTCGCGTGGAGGAGAGCGTCAAGCACCTCGTGGTGCCGGGCACGCTGTTCGAGGAGCTCGGGTTCCGCTACATCGGTCCGATCGACGGCCACGACCTGTCCGAGCTGCTCGATTTCCTGCCGCGGGTGCTCGCCATGAAGGGCCCGGTGCTCCTGCACGCCCTCACGAAGAAGGGGAAGGGCTACACACTCGCCGAAGCCGACCCCTGGGGCTGGCACGGCAAGGGGGCCTTCGACAAGACGACGGGGAAGAGCGAACCGGAGCCGGGACACCCGAAGTACACGAAGGTCTTCGGCGAGGCGCTCGTCACGGTCGGGCGGGACGTTCCCGAGATGGTGGCGATCACCGCTGCCATGCCGGATGGGACGGGGGTGAACCTCTTCCAGAAGGTGTTCCCCGAGCGCACGTTCGACGTGGGGATCGCCGAACAGCACGCCGTGGAGTTCGCGGCCGGTCTCGCCACGCAGGGCATTCGGCCGGTCTGCGCCATCTACTCGACGTTCCTGCAGCGGGCGTACGACGTCATCGTCCACGACGTGGCGATCCAGAACCTGCCTGTGGTATTCGCGATGGACCGCGCGGGGCTCGTCGGCCAGGACGGTCCCACGCACCAGGGCGCGTTCGATCTCGCGTATCTCACTTGCCTCCCCAACTTCATCGTGGCCGCGCCCAAGGACGAGCGCGAGATGCAGGACCTGCTCTACACGGCGGTCAAGCAGACCGACCATCCGTTCGCGTTTCGCTATCCGCGCGACGCCGTGGAGGGCGTGCTGGACGGCCCGCGCGAGCATTTCGAGGAGATCCCCGTGGGCACCTGGGAGGAGCTGCGGGAGGGAAGCGATGTGGCGTTGCTCGCGGTGGGCACGATGGTTGCCACCGCGCTGCGGGTGGCGCGGGAGCTGGCCCAGGAGGAGGGCGTGGAGGCGGCGGTGCTCAACTGCCGCTTCGTGAAGCCGATGGACGAGGACCTGCTCATGCGCACCGTGCTAAGTCACGAGCGGATCGTCACGCTCGAGGAAGCCGCGCTCCCGGGCGGCTTCGGCGAGCGGGTGGCGCGCTGGCTCTTCGAGCACCCCTCCGAATCCGCCGGAGTGACGCTGCGCCCGTTCGGGATCCCCGACGTGTTCATCCAGCACGCCTCTCGCAAAGAGCAGCTCGCCCAGGCCGGCCTCTCCGCCGATGCGATACGGCGCGAGGTGCTGGCGTTCCTCGCGCGCTCTCCTGCCCCTTCCTTCAGCTCGGGGCACGTCTCCCGCCGATAGCGGTGCCCGCCTTCCGATCCGTCGGGATCGTCGCCAATCCGCAGCGGCCCGACGTTCCGGAAGCCGTCACCTCGGCCATCGCGTGGCTCCAGCGGCGCGGCGTCCGAGTCTCCGCCGATCCCGACTCCCACCGCCGCCTGCAGCTCGCCGTCCCCCCCTTCGCCTGGGACAGCCTCGCGTCTGAGGTGGACCTGCTCCTTACCTTCGGGGG
>JACCXV010000155.1 GCA_013696835.1 Gemmatimonadota bacterium
GCGATTGAGCTTGTTGTGGAGCGTCTTGAGGCTCACGCCCAGGATCTTCGCCGCCTGAGTCTTGTTGTTGTCGGTGTGCTCCAGCGTCCGGTAGATGATGCGCCGCTCGTAGTTGTCCATCGTGTCACCGATTGGGAGGCTGATCGAGCTGCCCGACGACACCGGTCCGCCGACGCGGGCCGGAAGGTCGCCGATCCCGATCCGATCGGACGTCGAGAGCACCACGGCGCGCTCCACGACGTTCTTGAGCTCGCGGACGTTCCCCGGCCAGCCATACTCCTGCAGGGCCTTGGTGACCTTGGGGTCGAAGCCCCGGAACGTCTTGTCGTACTTCTCGGAGTAGCTGCGCAGGAACTCCTCGGCCAGCAGCAGAATGTCGCCGAAGCGGTTCCGCAGCGGGGGCAGGTGCATCTCCACCACGCTCAGCCGGTAGTAGAGGTCCTCCCGGAACCTCTTCTCCCCCATGGCCTGCCGCACGTCCTGATTCGTGGCCGCGACGAAGCGCACGTCGAGCGTGATGTTCTCGCGACCTCCCAGCCGCCGGAACTGGCGATCCTCGAGAACGCGCAGGATCTTGACCTGCAGGTCGGGCTCGAGCTCGGCGATCTCGTCCAGGAAGACGGTGCCGCCCTGCGCCAGCTCGAGCGAGCCGGCCTTTTCAGCGAGCGAGCCGGTGAAGGCGCCCTTCACGTGCCCGAACAGCTCGTTCTCGATGATGTCGCGCGGCAGCGCGCCGCAGTTGATGGGCACGAACGGCCGTTCGGCCCGGCTCGACCGGTTGTGGATCGCGCGGGCGACCAGCTCCTTCCCCGTCCCGCTCTCCCCCTGCAGGAACACGGTCGCATCGGTGTCGGCGACCGCTTCGATGAGCCGGTAGACGTCCCTCATCTCGGCGCTCTCGCCGATCAGGTCCTCGAAGCGGCTCATCCTCTCGATTCGGCGGCGCAGGTCGTCGTTCGCGCGCAGGATCTCGTAGCGGTCCACCGCCTTGGGGAGGATCGAGAGCAGCCGCGTGACGTCCACGGGCTTCGTGAGGTAGTCGTAGGCGCCGTCGCGCATGGCCTGCGTCGCCGTCGCCACGCTTCCGCGGCCGGTGATGATGATCACCTCGGTTGGCATCCGCGCCTCGCCGATCGCGGCCAGCAGGTCGAGCCCGTCGCGTCCCGGGAGCATGAGGTCGACAAGAAGGATGGCGAACGGCTCCCTGCGCAGGCGCGTCCAGGCTTCCTCGCCGTCCGGCGCCGTCTCCACCTCGTAGCCCTCGTCGGAGAGGATCGCCGCGAAGCTCTCCAGGATCGTCCGATCGTCGTCGCACACGAGCACGCGCGTGTGGCGGCGGGGGCGCTGCGTGGCGGTCGCGGGCGCCTCCTCGGGGGGCGTGATCTCCAGCGTCGGCGCTTCGGTGCGTGGCGGCATCAGTCGCTCGGGTGTTCGCTGCGGAAACGAAAGGTGAGCCGGGAGTTTCGCCGGGGATCGTCGTAGACGAGGCGCCCGCCATTTCGGACTGCGAGCTCCTCCGCGACCGTCAGCTCCACCGACCCGTCGGGAATGCCCGCAGACTCGAGCAATAGTAGATGCTCGGCGCCTTGCGAGTCCAACCGGTACCTGAGCTCGCCGCCGCGAGCAGATCGCCGGAGAGCGGCGAGGGACGGGGCCAGCACGCAGCGCGTGATCTCCACCTCGTGCCCGCGCACCCTTGCGGTCGCGACCCGAAGGTCGCGTGCCACGGCCACGCCGCAGTCACGAGTGGGGGGATACAGGAGCTCGGCGACGTTCTCGACCACCGCCGCGAGGTCCACGCTCGCGGGTGGCCGGTCCCGCTCCGCGATCATCTCGAGAAACTGCTCCAGGGTGACCTCGAGGCGTTCCACCTCCGATCCGATCGTCTCGAGGCTTCGAGCGGCGCTCTCGTCGGCGGCCCCGATCCCCTTCCGGCGCACGAGCTCCAGCAGGAGCACGATCGAGTTGAGCGGGTTGCGCGCCCGGTGCGCGAGCAGCTCGGCGGCGAGGTGCACGTGCTCGAGCGCCACTGCCCGCCCGGCGCTGCGGCGCAGCTCCTCGATGACGGCCATGTCGGTCATGACGACGAGCAGGCCGGTCCCCCCCGTCGGGCCGGCGCCGCGCCGCGCCCGCAGCAGGTGCGGCGTGGCGAAGAAGCGGTGCGGCTCGCCCTCGATCTCCAGCGTCACCTCGACGCCCTCGCCCGAGCCGTCGCCGGTCAGCCACTGAGGAACGCGGCTGCCCAGGTCCTGGGAGCGGGCGATCACGGCAGCGATGCATTCGAGCAGCTCGCTCTCCGCTGCGACGTCCTCTTGACCCGTGTCCTCCAGCGCACCGGCCGCGTCTCCCTCCTGTGAGCCCCCGAGCTTCCGGAGCTTGCCGCTGGCGAAGAGGAGCCGTCCTTCCGGCTCGTACACCAGCACCTCCTCGGTCACGACGTCGATGATCTTGCGCAGCCGGAGCCGGGTCGCGAGGGAGACCGAGCGCAGGTCGCGGAATGCCTGACGGTGGGTGTCGAGCTTGTCGAACACGCTGCGCCAGGCTCCCGCGCGCCGGGTCAAAGGAAGCGGGCGGACAGCGTGTGTTCCAGCTGGCTCGTCGTCGTCGTCCCAGCTCTGGAGGAAACTCTCCAGGTCGCGCAGCGCCGCATGCCCGGGGCGGCGCGCGAGCCACCAGCCGACTCCGAGCGCGAACAGCGCCGCGAGCGCGAGGTTCGTCACGTACCCTCAGCGGGCCGGGCCGACCGTATCGCTCCCGGTTGGCCGGCGCGGTCCCGCGGCACCGGAGCAGCCCCGCCGATGTAGACCACGCGCTCGCTCCCCTCCTCCACGCGCACTCCCCGCTCCCACCGGGTGGGCACCGTCTCCACCAGGAGATCGTACGTGCCGGCGAGGACCGCCTGGTTCACGCCCGACCGAAACGTCCCCACGACGGAGCCCGCGCCTTCCGCACGGGCAGGCCCGGCTTGCGAGTCCTGGGCGGCGAGCTGTGCGTCGGGGGCGCCGGGCTGTGCGTCCGGGCCAATCGCTTGCGCGTCCTCAGTGGCTGCTGGCGCCTCGTGGGCGGTGGGTTGCCCGTCGTGAGCGCGCATGAGCATCACGCGCACGTCCAGCGGGCGCGCGTCGGCGTCGCGCAGATCGACGCGCAGGATGCCCAGCCCGCGCAGGACGACCGCGGTCGTCTCCGCCGGGGCAACCTCGAGCCGCTCCTGGACGTAGGCCGGCAGGCTGTGGACGCGGATCCTGTACTCTCCGGCGGGCACGGGAACCGCGGACCCGGAGGGGCTCACTACGGCGGGCCGGGTCGGGTCGTACGCCTGGAGCTCCACGTCGAGGCCCGCCAGGTGACGCAGCCCCGCCGCACGCGCCCGCACGAAGCCCGTGCCACCCATGCTGACGGTGCGGAGCTCGCCGGGGCCGAGCTCGAGCGTCTCGTTGCCGAGGACGGAGTCGCCCACCTCGACGCGCACCGTGTAACGGCCGGGCTGCACGTACACGGGTTGTCCTGCGCTGAGATAGCGCTCCAGCTCGCGCTTGCCCTCGACGGTCAGCGCGGCGCGGGCGGGTAGCGGCTCGTTGTCGCTCGAGAGGGCGCGGACCGTGAGCCTGGCCACGTCCTCGACGGCTACCACCCGCTCCTCGCCCGGCAGGACTTCGACGTACGGGATCTCCAGTTGCGGGAAGGTCTCGAGCACGAGCCGGTACCCCCCGGCGGGGACCTCCTCGCGGCGGTCGGCGCGGATCGTCCGCAAGGGCTCGGAGGACCCCTCACGGTACACGCGGCCCTGCAGGTCCGCGCCCTCGATCTCCGCCACCCGCAGCCTGAGCAAACCGCGCTCGAGCACGGCCGACGCGAGGCGGCCGATGGGCCTCCCCCAGGACGCACCAGGCTGCAGGTCCAGCAGGTAGCCCGAGGTCTTCTCGGTCAGGCAGCCCAGCCTCTCGGCGTCAGCCGCGTCGAGCCCGAGACCCACCACGTAGATGCGTGGCCGGCTTCCCGACGCCACCGCGCGCTCGACCCAGCGGCAGGGATCCTCCCCGCAGCTGTCCGAGCCGTCGGTGAACACGACCCATGCCTCCGGAGCAGTGCCGCGTGAGGAGCCGAGCACCCTGCCCAGCGCGTGGACCAGCGGCGAGATGCCCGTCGGGCGGACGCTCCCGAGCGCACCCTCCAGCCCGCCGTCGCGGCCCCTCGGCAGCGGTGTGACGTCGCTGCAGTCGCGCATCAGACGGTGGCTGCGAGCACCGTACGCCCAGAGCGTGCGCTCGCGCAGCCGGGGGGCGCCACGCAGGAGCCCGCCATCCAGCGCGCGCACCATGGCCGAGGCGGCTTCCAGCCGGGTGAACTCGCCGAAGCGGGCGCGCATGGAGCCGGACGCATCCAGCAGGTAGCGGACCCGCACGGGACCGGTCGCTGCTGTCGCCCCGGACTCGACCGCTGCTGCCGCCGGATCCGGAGGCACCTCCTGCGCCTGGCCGGCGTGGGACGCGACGGCGAGCGCGAGCGCCCATCCGAGAGCGGCACGGCGGCGGTGGCGGCGTGCGGCAGAAGGGTTGCTCATGGGTTCAATCCACGTCGGGGGGGCATCGTGCGCCAGAGGCAGGGAGAGGGATCGCGCGCCGAGGCGCGCGCTGGCACTCGGCCGCGTCGCCCTGGGCATGCTTGGAACGGCGGGGGCGCCCGGGACCGACGCGCGGCCCCGCACGAGAACGTTCGGGGCCGTGTCTGCGCGCGCGGCTACTTGCGGCGGCGTCCGGCCACCAGTCGGTAGATCAGCAGCAGGACGATCGATCCCACCACCGCGATGAGGATGCTCGCGAGGCTGAAGCCCTCGGCCTCGAAACCCAGCAGCGAGCGGGAGAGGAAGCCTCCGATCACGGCGCCCACGATGCCGATGATCGTGGTGACGATGCAGCCGCCCGGGTCGTCTCCCGGCATGATGAACTTGGCCAGCGCGCCGGCGATCAGGCCGACGACGATCCATGACAGCAGTCCCATCTCCATCGTTTGCCCCCTCCTGAGAGGCGGAGATCGTCCGTGCGCGTTGTGAGCGGGAGTCTTGGCGGGTAATTTACCGGGCTCTCGAAGAGGGTGTCAAAGCCCATTTTCTGAACGACTTAGCCTACCTCGGGGCCCGCCGATGGTGCGCACGCAGGACGCGCTCGACTACCACGCCGGAGGACGGCCGGGCAAGGTCGAGGTCGTCGCCACGAAGCCCATGGCCAGCCAGCGAGACCTCTCCCTCGCCTATACCCCCGGGGTCGCCGAGCCCTGCCGCGCCATCCTCGAGGACCCCGAGCTCGCCTACCGCTACACCGCCAAGGGCAACCTCGTAGCAGTCATCTCCAACGGGACCGCCGTGCTGGGTCTGGGCGACATCGGCCCCGCCGCCGCCAAGCCCGTCATGGAGGGCAAGGCGGTGCTCTTCAAGAAGTTCGCGGACATCGACGTCTTCGACCTGGAAGTCTCGGCCCGCGACACCGACCGAGTTCGTGACCGTGGTGCGCGCCCTCGAGCCGACCTTTGGCGGGATCAACCTCGAGGACGTGCGCTCCCCCGAATGCTTCGAGATCGAGGCGCGGCTAAAGCGGGAGATGGAGATCCCGGTATTCCACGACGACCAGCACGGCACCGCGATCATATCCGGCGCGGCCCTGCTGAACGCGCTGGAGCTCGCGGGCAAGCCGATCACCGACGTGCGGGTCGTCTTCGCCGGCGCCGGGGCCGCCGCGGTCGCCTGCGCCGGGCTGTACGTGACCCTCGGCGTACGTCCGGATAACCTGTTGATGGTGGACCAGCACGGCGTGCTCGCCGAGGCCCGGGACCATCCCGTCAACGCGTTCAACGAGCGGTTCGTCCGGCGCACGGACCGGCGCACCCTCGCCGAAGGGCTGCGCGACGCGGACGTGCTGGTCGGCCTCTCGGTAGGGGGCATCGTGACAGCCGACATGCTGCGCGCGATGGCTCCCAATCCGATCGTGTTCGCGCTCGCGAACCCCGACCCCGAGATCTCCTACCCCGAGGCCCGGACGGCGCGCCCGGACGCGATCATCGCCACGGGCCGGTCGGACTTCCCGAACCAGGTGAACAACGTCCTGGGCTTTCCCTTCATCTTCCGCGGCGCGCTGGACGTGCGAGCGCGCGCCATCAACGAGGAGATGAAGGTGGCGGCCGTGCATGCGCTGGCGAAGCTGGCGCGAGAGGGTGTCCCCGACGCCGTGGCCCGCGCCTACGGGGTGCCGTCCTTGCGCTTCGGGCGCGACTACATCCTGCCCAAGCCGTTCGACGAGCGTGTGCTGCTCACGGAGGCGCCTGCCGTCGCGCGCGCGGCCATGGAGAGCGGCGTCGCCCGCAAGCACATCGACCTGGAGGAGTACCGCGACCGGCTGGAGGCGCGCCTGGGCCGCTCGCGCGAGGTGATGCGGGCCGTGATCTCCAGGGCCTCCCGGGCGCCGGGGCGCATCGTGTTTCCCGAGGGGGAACACGAGCGCATCCTCCGTGCCTGCGAGATCATCCGCGACGAGGGCATCGCCCTGCCCATCCTGCTCGGCAACCCCGGCCGGATCGCGCGCCGCATCGGCGAGCTCGAGCTCGACCTCGAGGGCGTGCCCGTGATTCGCCCCCGCGACTCGGCCGAGCGCGAGCGCTACGCCGTCGGGCCGATCCTCCAGGGCATGCGGAAGCCGGTTCACGTTCTGCAGCGCAACGCCGACGTGGACGACGTGGTTAACATGACGGCGATCGCCGTGGCCGAAGCTCAGCGGTAGCACGCTGGGGATCAGCGGCCGCTGTCGGCTCGGTGCGCCGCGGCGCGACGGCGGATGTCTCGCGTCAGCCCCTGGCGCTGGCCACCAGAGCGCGGACGAGCTGCTCCATCTGCCCCTCGGGTACACTGCCGAACGTGAGGCGCAGGGCGTTGATGCCCAGCGCCGGGTCTTCCATTGGCACCACTCCCACACGGTGCTCGCGCAGCGCGCGGAGGGCCACCTCCTGGGCCGAGCCGTGGCGCAGGTTCAGGAACGCAAAGAAGCCACCGTTGAACGGATCGGCGCGGAACGCCTCGCGGGCCTCGGGATCGTCGAGCAACGCCTGGAGCCGACGGCAACGGCGGCCGAGCAATCCGATCATCCGCTGACGCTCGGCGAGCGCATCGTCCAGCCCGTCCCCAAGCAACCGGGTAACGAGCCCCTGCACCGGCGTGGTGGGCGACGAGACGATCGCGCGCAACGGGGCCGAGCACTTGGTCTCCCATTCGCGCTCCGCGCGGGCCCTCGAAGTCTCCTCCTCCCCGCGGAAGCCCAGCGTCAGGGCCCCCAGCCGACCGCCCCAGAAGAGCAGCTCCTTGGTGATCCCGTCGCACTTCAGCGGATGGCAGAGCGGGTGCAGGCCCACGAACGCGTAGAACGCGGAGACTGGGTAGGCACCGGGGTCGTAGACGAAACCCTCGTAGGCATCGTCGAAGAGCAGGACGAGGGGCTTTCCGGTCCGCTCGAGCAGCGAGCATACGCGATCGCGCAGCTCCCCTACCTCCTCGTGCGAGGGCATGTAGCCGGTTGGATTGTTGGGGAAGTTCACGATCGCGGTCATCTTCCGCTGGCGACCGGCAACGTCCCGCAGCCGGTCCTCGAATCCCTGGAGGTCCAGCCTACCCCCCGGAGTGAACAGCCGGTGGGGCGTGAGCCGGGCTCCGAGCACGACGCCGAAGGTGGTGTCGTATCCGTCCCAGTGCTTGTCGGCCACCACGATCTCTTCTCGCGGATCCAGCAACAGGTGCCCGCAGGTAAAGAGGGCGCCGGAAACGCCCGGGGTGGCGATCGGCAGCGACGTGAGCCGCCGCACGCGCTCCGGATCGCCTACCTGCCCAGCCTTGCGGAGCAGCCACGCACGCCATGCCTCGCGAAAGGCGCGCGTACCGGTGACGGGCGTGTAGGGGAAGATCTCCGGCGGCTCGAGTCCGGGGAACGCCGCCTTCACGCTGGACAGGTAGAAGATCCCCGCGCGCCCGGACGGCGGGCCGTCTCTGCCATCCGGACCATCCGCAACGCGCCTTGCGTCCTCCAGCCCGGCGTCCGCAGCGCCTGACGCCGGGGCGCGGCCATGCGCCTCCTCCAGCTCGGCGGGCGTCCCGGCCAGCACGCCTATCGTGGCATCCACTTCCGCCGACCGCGCGCGCTCCACCCAGGCGCGGATCCCCTCCGTCATGGTCGCCCGGCGTCCGCGCTCGGAAAGCAGCTCCCAGATCCCCGCGGAGCGCAGACCGGGCCACGCCGGAGCGGCAGTGGAAGGGTCAGCGACGGCGGATGGCGAAGAGCTCGACATCGGGATCTCCTCCAGCGTGGAAGTAGAGGACGCCGGGGCTCTCACCCGGCGTGAAGCGGAAGAAATCCGCGTCCTGTACGGCGAGCGTCCGCAGCAGGTTGAGGTTCCCCGAGGCGGGAATGGCCTCCCACGCGATGCCCGGCAGGCGCGGGGCCGGCAGGCAGTCGCAGACCCGCGCGCGCTCTTCCTCGCCCGCGAGCTGAATCGAGCGATAGCTCCACGCCGACCCCTCCCCGGGTGCCGCCGGCACGTCCGATCGGGCGAGCGCGACGAACCAGTCGCGCACGAGCGCGCGCAGCGGCATCCCGGTCACCCGCTCCACGTTGGCGCGCCCCGTCAAACCGCTGCGGCCCAGCTCGCGGTAGACGCCGTCGCCGAAGCGGTCCCCCAGATACAGCGCGAACAGAAACCAGCCTCCGGAGAACGGCAGCGCGGCCTGCTCGCCGAGGAGCGGGATCCCCTGATTGACGCGGCCCAGGAACGAGAAGCTGCGCGAGAGGGTTGAGGAGGGATAGCCGGCCTTCCACTCCGCCACCATCGACAAGCCTTCGTTCAGCCATGGCTCGTCGGAGGTCGCGGGGGACCCGCGCCGATAGTGCTGTGACGCGTTGATCACGTGCTGGAACTCGTGCGCCAGGATCCGAAGGTCTGCCGAGGGGGGCCGCTGCGGGCTCCAGGACCCGTACATCACCTCCCGCCCCGCGCCGTGCACGGCGCCGCAATAGACGCCACCCTCCATCGCATCGCTCAGCACGGCCAGCACTCGGCCATTTCGGTCAAGGTCCGTGGGGTCGCCGAAGAGAGCCGTCAGGAGCGGGGCGACGTGCCCGTCGAAGATCTCGGCCACCTCCCCGACACGCGCCGGATCGGGCGGCTCCTCCGCATGCACGTAGAGGGCGATCGACTGTCCCACGCGCGCTAGCGGAGCGCGCGCGTGCACGCTCAGCCGGCAGTTGAAGACGTCCTGGGCCGAGGGCAGGTCATCGGCGGCCGGGTCACGCGTGGCGCCGGCGGCTCCGATGCGCCTCGAAGGCGCGAGTCCAACCCTCGGGAAGTCGCGCATCGCAGCGGAAGACCAATCTGGCGCCGGCCACGCAGCGAGCGCGTTGCCGAACCAGGCGCTCGAGAGGGGAGCCGGCGCGCGGCTCGGCTGGAGCGCTGGCGGCGGGGCGGCCGGATCGTCCTCCGTGACCCGCATCGACGGGGACCGGTACCAGGCGTATTCGAGGTGGCCGCGGCGCGCCGAGGGCACATGCGGCACCAGGTCCCACGCCTGTCCCGTGGGGACGCGGAGCAGGACGCCCGCGCTGGCAGCGGGGATCGCCACGACCGTCCCGGAGTCTGCCTCGAGATGCACGAGGGCGCGGCTCAGCAGACGCGCATCGAGTGCCGCGCCGGGATCGTCCTCGACCCGGGCACGAATTCGGCTCGAGTCGGGGCGCCCGGCGTGAAGGACCTCCACGGCAGCGACGCCGTGCGCATCCGTCTCCGCGCGCGCGGCGAGCACCCGCGCTCCCCCGCGCACCACCTCGAAGCTCACGCTCCTGGCCACCGGCGACTCGCTGCGCCCGGGCAGGGGCTCGACGCGCACGGCGAACGTCACGGGCCGCGGAGAGCCCGCCACGCCCAGGGTGGCCGGGGTCCCCTCGAGAAAAATCTGGAACGCATCCCCGCGCCCGTCGGGGGCCAGCAGGACGGGTGAGGAGCCGCCGCAGCCGCTCAGCAACACCGCGAACAGCGCGTGGGCCAGGCCCTGGGAGGGAGGCGCAGCGCGGGAGGGAGGCGCAGCGCGCCATCGCGCTGGGGCCGCGCGTCGCCGAAACGATGCGGGGCGCATGCTGACGGCCCGGTCTGGCACGCTCAGGTGCGAACCGTCCGCCGTGCGGGTCGTGCCGGGCGAGTCGGACGTGCCGGCCGAGTCGGAGGACCCGGGCAGGTCGTAGGAGTCGGACGGGTCGGCGCGGAAACGCTCACGCCGACGCTCGCGCGCATGCCCGCGCGCACGCCTCCTCCGGCACCCTCGCTCTCGCCCGTGCCCACACCACCTCCGGCGGCCGCTACCCGCGACCCAGTCAGGCGCGTACGGAGGAAGGTGCCAGTGACCGATTCGGGAACTGCCGCCACCTCGGCCGGCGTCCCCTGCACCACGAGGCGGCCTCCCGCCTCTCCACCACCCGGTCCGAGGTCGATCACGTGGTCGGCACGCGCCACCAGGTCCAGGTGGTGCTCGACCATGACGACGGTGTTCCCGCGCTCCACGAGATCCTGCAGGATCCGCAGCAGGCGGGCCACGTCCTCGGCGTGAAGTCCAACGGACGGCTCGTCCATGACGTAGAGCACGTGCCCCTTCCGCCGCCCGCCAGCCCGCAGCTCGCGGGCGATCTTCAGCCGCTGAGCCTCTCCTCCCGACAGCGTCGTCGCCGGCTGGCCCAGGCGCAGATAGCCGAGGCCGACCGACTGCAGCGGCCACAGGCGCCGGCCGATCTCGGGCACGCCGGCGAAGTGCGTCAGCGCCTCGTCCACCGTGAGCCGGAGCACCTCGGCGATGGTCCGCCCGCCTTGCGTGATCTCGAGCGCGGAGCGCGAGAAGCGCAGCCCCGCGCAATCGGCGCACGTGACGAAGACGTCGGCGAGGAACTGCATCTCGACCTTCTCGTGACCGTCGCCCCTGCAGGTCTCGCAGCGGCCGCCGGCCACGTTGAACGAGAAGTGACTGGGCTTGAGGCCGCGGGCACGCGCCAGCGGGGTCGCGGCGAAGCGCGCGCGGATTGCGTCGAACGCGCCGACGTACGTGACCGGGTTCGACCGCGGACTCTTCTCGATCGGGCTCTGATCCACCAGGACGACTCCGGCGAGGGCCTCCCATCCCACGAGCGACCGGTGACGACCGACCGTCTCCCCGAGGTACGGTTTGCCCGAGCCGCCCTGCAGACGCTCCGCGACGGCTCGATAGAGCGTATCCGTCACGAGCGTGCTCTTGCCCGAGCCGCTGACTCCGGTCACGGCCGTGATCGCGCCGAGCGGGATC
>JACCXV010000161.1 GCA_013696835.1 Gemmatimonadota bacterium
TCCCCCGTGCACGATGCGCAGGCTGTTCCAGCTGGTGGCGCCGCCGAAGTCGCCCCGTTCTAGCAGGAGCGGCCGCAAGCCGCGTCGCGCGGACTCGAGCGCGAGACAGGCGCCGTACGCACCTCCCCCGACGATCACCACGTCGTAACGTTCGCGGGCTGCCGCCGCGGGATCGCGGACGAGGACGGAAGGGCACGCGCGCAGGACCGCTGGGTCCCGGACGAGGTCGGGCGTCACGCGACCGACCAGCGCCGCCGCCAATCCTGGAAGACGAGCAGGGACCAGAGCACGTGGCTGTGGTTGCTGCGGCCGGTGAGGTGCTCGACCTTCAGGCGCTCGACGGTCTCGGGCTGGAAGATGCCGTCGCCCTTCACGCGGTCACGCGAGAGGAGATCCTCGAGCAGCGGCCTGAACTCGGAGCCGAGCCAGTTCTTGATGGGGATGCTGAAGCCCTCCTTGGGGCGGTAGACGCACGCCTCCGGCACGTGCCGCGCTGCCACCCGCTTCAGCAGCACCTTCGTGCGGCCGCCCGCGACCTTCAGGCGCGCGGGCATGCGGAAAGCGAGCTCCACCAGCTCGTGATCCAGGAAGGGAACCCGAGCCTCGAGAGAGCACGCCATCGACATGCGGTCCGTCTTCACCAGGCAGTTGTCGCTCAGGTAGCTCTTCAGGTCCACGTACAGTCCCCGATCCACGTCGGGCCGGTGGCCGGCCTCGTCGAACAGCCGCAGCACGTGCCCGCCCACGGGCGTGCGCATGGCGGTCCGGGCCTCGCGCGTGAACAGCTCCCGTCGCAGCGCCTCGTCCACGAACACCCTCCAGCGCGCGTGCCCCAGTTCCGGCGGCTGTCCCATGCCCTCGACGAAGCGCTTGGCCTTGTTCACGACCCCCTTCTTGGCGCTCCGCGGACGAACGCGCGCCATGGCGGGCTCGGCCACGCCGCTCCAGACGAACGCCGGAACGCGCGCCAGGGCGCGTGCCCTCGCCTGCGCGACGTAGGTCTCGTACCCGCCGAATACCTCGTCGCCGCCGTCGCCCGACAGCGCGACCGTGACCTCGCGGCGCGCGAGGCGTGACACAAGGAACGTCGGGAAGATCGAGAAGTCCCCGATCGGATCGTCCATGAAGTGCATCAGGTGATCGAACAGACCGCCCACGTCCGGACGGATGATCTCCACCCGGTGATCGACGCCGAGGTGCCGGGCGACGCGCTGCGACCACGCCAGCTCGTTGTAGCTGGGATCGTCGAAGCCGATGCTGAAGGTGCGGGCGTGCGGGCCCATGCCGGCGACCACGAGCGAGCTGTCCACGCCTCCCGAGAGGAACGCCCCGAGCGGCACGTCGCTCACCAGCTGTGCCTGAACCGAACGCCGGAGCTGCGCGTCGACCGCCTCCTCCCACTCCCCGTCCGTGCGCGGCAGGCCGCCGTTCGCATGCGGCTCGGGCAACGGCACGTCCCAGTAGCGCATGACGCCGCTGCGCCCCGTGCCGAGGTCCACCTCGAGCGTGCAGGCGGCCCCGAGCTTGCGTACGCCGCGCAGCAGGGTGCCGGGCTCCGGGATGTACTCCCAGGAGAGGAACTGCCCCAGCCCGTCCAGATCAAGGGCGGGCTCGACGAGCCCGGAGGCGAGCAGGGCCTTGATCTCGGATCCGAACACGAGGTGCCCGCCCGCGAACGCGTAGTACAGGGGCTTGATTCCGAGGCGGTCGCGGACGAGGAGCAGCCGGCCGCGCGCCGCATCGTGCAGGGCGATGGCGAACATCCCGTTCAGCCGCCGGGGGAAGTCCGCGCCGTGCTCCTCCCAGAGGTGGACGACCACCTCGCCGTCGGTGGCCGAGGCGAAGCGATGCCCCTTCGCCTCCAGCTCGCGCCGCAGCTCTCGGAAGTTGTAGATCTCGCCGTTGAAGACGGAGCGCACGCGCCCGTCCTCGTTCGCGTAGGGCTGGTGACCGCCAGCCACGTCGATGATGGAGAGACGGCGCATCCCCAGCGCCACGCCCCCCTGCAAGTCCGTCCCCTCCTCGTCCGGGCCGCGGTGCACGAGCGCGTCGCACATGGCGCGCAGGCGCGGGGGGTCGTGCGCCGGTCCGGCCGTCGCGCCGCTCGCGGGGGGGAGCGCCACGATGCCGGTGATGCCGCACACGGCTAGCGCGACCTCGCGAGCCGCCGCCCGCGCTCCAGCGCGGCCGCGGGCGAGAGCGCCCGCAGGACGGCCCGCATCTTCTC
>JACCXV010000201.1 GCA_013696835.1 Gemmatimonadota bacterium
GCCTCCCCCTGACCCCCGGTAGCTCGATGCAGCCATCCCGGCGCGCCCGCACGTCGCAGTCCCGGCTGCGTCCCGACGGCCCGTGACACGCCGCCGGAAGGCCTGGATCGGTGCCGTCGTTCTCGCGCTCCTCGTCGCGGTGCTCGGGGTCGGCTTCGCGAAGCGCCGCAACGCGGGCTCCGTCGAGGTCGAGACGGAGGTGCTCCGGAAGCGCGACCTGGTGGCGATCGTGAGCGCCTCCGGCGAGATCCAGCCACAGCGCTCCGTCGACGTGCACGCCAACTCCAACGGCCGCATCGTTCGGCTGGCGGTGCGCGAGGGCCAGGCCGTCACCCGGGGCGACTTCCTGCTGCAGATCGATCCCGTGACCGCCCAGTCCGCCTCCGAGGCGCAGTCGGCGGTCGTGCGCGCCGCCGAGCGCGACACCGAGGCGCTGCGCGCCGAGCTCGAGCAGTCCCGCCGCGAGCTCGGACGCGTTCGCGAGCTCGCCGACAAGGACCTCATCTCCCAGGAAGAGCTGCAGCGCTCCCAGACCACCGTCGAGCGCGTGCAGGCGCAGCTGAGCGCCGCCCTGGCGCGCGTGGACCAGGCCCGTGCGGGGCTGCGCGGGAGCAGGTACGAGCTTTCGCAGGTGACCGTCTCCGCGCCGATGTCGGGCATCGTCACGCGGTTGAACGTGGAGGAGGGGGAGTTCGCCTTCTCGACGGGCCTCTCCCCCACCCTGCTGCTGACGATCGCCGACCTCGCGGTGATGGAGGCGGAGGTCAAGGTGGACGAGACGGACGTCGTAAACGTCAAGGTCGGCCAGCCCGCCGACGTGACGGTGGATGCCTTCCCCGACACGACGTTCCACGGCAGCGTGAGCGAGGTCGGCACGAGCCCGATCCTCGTGGAGGGGAAGACCCCTGAGGACGCGCGCGACTTCAAGGTGGTGGTCACGCTCCACGAGGCCCTGCCGGTGGCGCGGGAGGGCCTCTCCGCCACCGCCGACGTGGAGACGGCCCGCACCCCCGGAGCCGTGGCCCTGCCCATCCAGTCGCTGGTCGTGCGCGAGGTCCCGCGGCCGAAGCTGCGCGAGGCGCCTCCCGACACGCTCGAGGGTGGCGAGGAGACGGAGGGCGTATTCGTCGTACGCGCGGGCGTCGCGCGGTTCGTGGCGGTGGACGTGGGGATCACCGGCGACCGTTTCTTCCAGGTGCGGGGGGGCGTCGCGCCCGGCGACACGGTGGTGTCCGGCAGCTACGAGGCGCTGCGCGACCTGGACGACGGCGACCGCGTGCGCATCACCACCCCGCCCGGGGATGAGCGCGATCGGCGTCGCCGCGAGGGCCGCGCGAGCCAGAGCGGGGATGACGGTGAAGGCGCGGACGGTCGGGACAGCAGGGACGACGCACAAGGCAGCGCGACCGCGGGGGACGACCCCGAGGCGAACCCGCGCGCCTGAGGTCGCGACATGGCGCTCATCGAGATCCGCGACCTGACCAAGACGTACCGCATGGGCTCGGAGACGATCCACGCGCTCGACGGCCTCGGCCTCGAGGTCGAGCGCAACGAGTACGTGGCCATCATGGGTCCCTCCGGCTCAGGCAAGTCCACCCTGATGAACGTCATCGGCTGCCTGGACACGCCCACCTCGGGAGAGTACCGCCTGAATGGCCAGAGCGTGGGCGGGCTGGCCGACGACGAGCTCGCGCGCATCCGCAATCGGGAGATCGGGTTCGTCTTCCAGACCTTCAACCTGCTCGCCCGCGCGAGCGCGCTCCACAACGTGGAGCTGCCGCTGGTCTACAACGGCGTGCCCGGCGCGGAGCGCCGGCAGCGAGCCGAGGAGGCGCTCCGTGCAGTCGGGATCCTCGACCGGGCACGGCATCGCCCGAGCGAGCTCTCCGGAGGACAGCGCCAGCGCGTGGCCATCGCGCGCGCGCTGATCAACAACCCATCGATCCTGCTCGCCGACGAGCCCACCGGCAACCTGGACAGCCGCACGGGCGAGGAGATCATGGCGCTCTTCGAGGAGCTCCACGCCGGTGGCCAGACCATCCTGGTCGTGACGCACGAGCCGGATGTCGCCCTCCGTGCCCGCCGCCGCATCGCCGTGCGCGACGGGCGCATCGAGAGCGACAGCGTCTCGCCCCGCGCGCTGTCCTCCGCGCGCTAACGTCCCACCCAATTCACACGGTTCCCATGCCGCTCATCAGCCGGACGCGGGCGGTTCGCATGCCGCTCGACCCGGGGAGCCGAGGCGCCGCGCCGCGCTACGATTCCGCCGTCAAACTTTGGAAGCGGGGATGCGTTCGAATCGGATCGAAGTTCGGATCGATGCGCAACCACCCCGGCGAGAGGTAGTACGGGATCGCGAGCAGCGGCTCGAGCCTGTCGAGCGCCTTCTCGCGCTGAACCCACCAGCATGTAGATGCGTGCGAGCTGATGCTGGAAATAGGACCCTCTATACGTGTTCCTGGCGATCGGCGTGAGGGCCGCGCCATGCTCCCCCTCCCGAACGGCGTCGGCGTCGCGACCCAGGTACGCGAGGGCGAGCCCGAGAAGGACATGCAGCTGCGCGTCGTCAGGCGTGTCGCGCAGCTGCTCGTCGAGGGCAAGGCGCGCCGAATCGGCGAAGGCGCGCGCCTGGATGCTGTCGCCGTCCAGCGCGTACGCCTGCGTGAGCGCAAGCGCCCATGGGGCTCGGTCGTCATCGGCGAAGGAATCCGGCCCGAGTCCGAGCAGCAGCCGCCGCTGCTGGCTGTCGAGCACCCAGACGAGATCCAGGTACGTAGCCATGAAGGCGACGAGCGCCGCCGGCTCCACTTCCGAGGGCGCAGACCGCAGCACCTTCCGCGCTCCCTCGAGGTCGCCCAGGGCGAGTGGCACCATGGCCCTGCCCTGAAGGAGATCGAGGTTCGAGGGCGCCAGCGCGAGCGCTCGCTGATAGGCCGCTTCAGCCTCGGGATAACGGCGGAGATACAACAGCGCCCGCGCGCGGCGCCTTGCGGTCGTCACGGAGCGCGGGTCGAGCGCCAGCGCCCGCGCGAAGTGTGCCTGCGCAGCCTCCCAGTCGCCGACCGCCTGCTCGGCCAGCGCCGTGGCGGCGAGGAGTTCGACATTCTCGGGCGCAACCCGGAGCCCGGCATCGTACACCACGAGCGCCGCGCTGGGGTCGTCACGCACTTCGTCTAGATATGCGCCGAAGGCCAGCTGGCTCTCGGCCGCAGTTGGCGCGAGAGCCAGGGCACGCTGGCTCGCCTCACGTGCCTTCTCCGCCCCGGCGGAAGTGGGGGTCAAGCTGGCGTAGATCGCCGCATGCACACGCGCGAGCTGCGCCCACGCCGGAGCGAAGGTGGAATCGAGCGCCACCGCACGCTCGAAAAACTCGATCGCTCGTCTGCGTTCCGCGGGGACTGATGAGCCGGAGTTCCAGACCTCCTGGCCCTTGAGGTAGGCGTCGTACGCGGCGAGGTTAGCCGTGGGCCGGGCCGCAAGCGCCTGCCGTTGCTCGGTGCCGAGTGCCACGTCGAGCGCCCCCGCCACACGCTCCGCGATGTCGGCCTGCACCTGGAAGACATTCGTGAGCGCGGCGTCGAACGGTTCCTGCCACTTCGTGCTCGGCGCACGCCCCGAGGCGACCTCTACCAGTTCCGGGCTCACCCGCAGCGGCTCTGCCCGGCTACTCCCTTGTCCCAGCGCACCTTGCCGATCACGAGGTAATCGGCACCGAGCTCGTCGGCGATCCGGGCCAGGCTCTTGGCGCTCTTCTTGTACTGGGCGGAGCTCTGACTGGCGATGACTTCGAGCCCGGGCAGCGCCGAGAGCTTTCCGCGCACCTCGTCGGTCATGCCGTCGGCGAAGTACTCGTCCTCGGCCGCGCCGAGGTTCTCGAACGGCAGCACGGCCAGCACCTTGCGCCCGGCACGATCTACCATGCGGTCGCTCCTGAGCCAGCCGAAGAGCACGCCGAGGCCGAGCAGGAATCCCAGTGCCAGGGCAGCGAACGCGCGTGGCACGGGACGTCGGCCGCGCCAGAACCTGCCTTGCGCGTGGCGCACCTGCGCCGTCCGCCCGGACGCCTCCGTCAGCCCGGCGGGAGGCTCGCCACTGACCGCGTAGAGACGCCAGTCTCCGGGCAGGCCCTTCAGCACGTGGGTGCCGCGCTCCTCGAAATCCACGGGCGATCCGGCGAGTGCCTCGCGCACGGCCTCGGTCACGAGGATCTCGCCCGGCTGTGCCTGGGCCGCCACTCGGGCGCCTACGTGCAGGGCGAGCCCACCGACGTCCCGTCCCTCGCCTTCCACCTTCCCGATGTGTACGCCGCCCCGAACCTCGAGGCCCAGGCTGCGCACGGCGTTCCGGATCGCCGCCGCACAGCGGATGGCTTCCTCCGGCTCTTTGAACGTCGCGACGAACGAGTCGCCGGCGGTGTTCACCTCGCTGCCCCCGAAGCGCCGCAACTCCCCCCGTACGAGAGCGTCGTGGCGCTGGCGGAGTTCCCGCCACGCGGCGTCGCGAAGCTCGACCGCCCGTTCCGTGGAACCCACGATGTCCGTGAAGAGCAGGGCGAGGAACCGCTGCGAGGTCACGGCGGATTCGGCGGGTTGTTCGACATGGCTGGTGAAAGGGAACGTAGGAGCAAGTCTCGACACGCGGAAGGAAGCCCCGACCCCGCTGTTCCACGTCCGTTCGCAGTCATAGCTTGGGAAACGGACATGGACGGCATCTACCTCGATCACAACGCCACCACCCCCACCGCACCCGAGGTGCTGGCGGCGATGCTGCCCTACTTCGGGGAGTGCTTCGGCAACCCCTCCAGCGTCCACGCCGCGGGCCGCGAGACACGCGGAGCGCTGGATGAAGCGCGCCGCAGCGTCGCAGAGCTAGTCGGCGCGAGCCCGGACGAGATCGTGTTCACGAGCGGCGGCACCGAGAGCGACAACCTGGCGCTGCGCGGGATCATGTCGCGTGCGGCGACACGCGGCCGGAACACGCTCGTGATCTCGGCGATCGAGCACCCGGCCGTGCTGCGCGCTGCCGAGAGCCTCGCGCGCGAGGGAACCGCCCTGGTCACGCTCCCGGTCGATATCGAGGGCGTGGTGCGGCCCGCAGATCTGAAGAACGCGCTGGCGGAGCATGCCGCGGGCCTGGTCTCGATCATGACCGCCAACAACGAGACGGGCAGCGTGCAGCCGGTGGCCGAGCTCGCCGCGGTCTGCCGGAGCGCGGGCGTGCCCTTCCACACCGATGCGGTGCAGGCGGCGGGCAAGGTTGAGCTCGCCTTCGCAGGCGAGGGCATCGACCTGCTCTCCGTCTCCGCCCACAAGTTCTACGGGCCGAAGGGCGTGGGCGCGCTCGCGGTCCGGCGCGGGCTGCGGCTCGCCCCGACCTCGGCCGGAGGACGGCAGGAGAAGGGTCGCCGGGCGGGCACCGAGAACGTGCCGGCGCTGGTGGGCATGGGCGCGGCGGCGCGGCTGGCTCTCCGTGAGCTGTCCTCCGAGCCCGCGCGGCTCGAGGGGCTCAAGCGCCACCTGTGGCAGGCCATGCGCGAACGGATCCCCGGCTGCCACCTGAACGGAACCCTGGACCGGACGCTGCCGTCCACCCTGAACGTCTCGTTCGAAGGCGTCGATGGCGAGGCGCTGATCCTAGGCCTCGACCTGGAGCGGATCTTCGTCTCCTCCGCCTCCGCCTGCTCCTCCGGCGCGGTCGAGCCCTCGCACGTGCTCACCGCCATGGGGCGTGACTTCGACCTGGCCCGGTCGTCGGTGCGCATCAGCCTCGGACGCGGCAATGACCTGCCCCAGATGGACGCGACGCTCGAGGCGCTGGTCCGCGTCGTCACCCGCATCCGCTCGATGGCCGGCGCGGTGGCGTGAAGCTCCGGGCCCCCCCCTCATGATCTCCCCTGCTCGAGAGCGTCGCCGCGTGCTGGTCGCGATGAGCGGCGGCGTGGACAGCTCCGTGGCCGCGGCGCTGCTGGCCGGCAAGGGTCACGACGTGATCGGCGTCACGATGAAGAACTTCTGCTACTCGCACTCGGAGGCGGCGTCCGGACCGGCGAGCTGCTGCTCGCTCGAGGCGATCGAGGACGCCCGCCGGGTGGCCGACCGCGTGGGGTTCCCGCACTACGTGCTGGATTTCGCGGAGCCGTTCGGACGCGCCGTGATCGACGACTTCGTTCGCGAGTACGCCGCCGGCAGGACCCCCAACCCGTGCGTGCGCTGCAACCGGCTCGTGCGCTTCCCGCACCTGTTCGCGCGCGCCCGCGCGCTGGGAGCCGACCTGCTGGCCACCGGCCATTACGCGCGCGTGGACCGTGCGGGCGCCGCAGGAGCTGGACCGGGAGCCGCTGGACCTGTAGACGCTCGGGCGGGAGGCCCGCGCCTGCTGCGGGGCGCGGACCGGGCGAAGGACCAGTCGTACTATCTCTGGGGCCTGACGCCCAGGCTGCTCGAGAGCGTCGCGTTCCCCATCGGGGGCCTGACCAAGGAGGTCGTGCGCGGGATCGCGGCCGAGCTCGGGCTCGAGGTCGCCGAGAAGCCCGAGAGCATGGAGGTCTGCTTCGTGCCGGGGGGTGACCTGCGGGGCTTCCTCGAGCGGGAGAAGGAGAACCACTGCCTGCCTGAGGAAGCGCTCGCCCGCTTCGAGCCGGGACCGATCCTCTCGACCGCGGGAGAGCGGCTGGGGGAACACGGGGGGAGCGCGTGGCTCACTGTGGGCCAGCGCCGCGGGCTCGGCGTGGCCGCGGGCGAGCCCCGCTACGTGGTCGAGTTGCGCCCCGACAACGCGGTCGTCCTGGGCACGCGCGAGGAGCTGCTGGCCGGCGGGTGCCTGCTCGAGCAGGTGAGCTGGATCCGTGGTGCGCCACCCGACCTCCCGGCGTTCGACGCGGAGGTGCAGGTTCGTCATCGCCAGCAGCCCGTCGGTGCGCGCGTCACTCCTGCAGCCGGCTTCACAGCCGCGCCGGCAGCCGCCTCGTCGCGCCCGCATGGCGGGCGTCCTGCCGGGAATTTCGGGTCTCCTCCGGAGAGCGGCGCGATCACGCGCGTCGATTTCGAGCGGCCACTCGCGGCCGTGGCGCCGGGGCAATCGGCCGTGCTCTACCGCGGCGACGAGGTCCTGGGAGGCGGGATCATCCGGGAGAGCCTGCCTTAGCGCGCCGGAACGGCCGCCTGGCGGTGCTCACCTGGTGCGTCTTCGCGCTGGGCCTGGC
>JACCXV010000220.1 GCA_013696835.1 Gemmatimonadota bacterium
GCCTCCAGGTACTCCAGGGTGAGCGCGTAGTTGAGGATCTCCGTGTCCGTGAGGTCCTCGGTCTCGCCTCCCCCCTGCTGGGCCAGCAAGCCGCTGCCGGCCTTTCGTCCGCGCAGGATCGCCGGAGCGATCGCGAGGGCTCCCGCGGCGAGCGCCAGCTCGTGCAGGAACGCCCTGCGCTGCGCCGGCTGCTTCATCTTTTCCGCATCGAACGTGATCACACGTTTGGTATCCGTCGTCATCGTCTGGATCTCCTGTGAATGTCGGGGCACCTGAGAGGCCTCTACAGGCCGCGCTCAACGAATGGCGTGACGGCGGTCACGACCTGCTGCGCCGTGAGAGGCTCCTCGAATGAGCGCGGGACCGGATTCGCCTCGCCGTTCAGCGCCCGAAAGACCGACGTGTGCCGCGCCTCGACCGTAAAGATCGTACCCGCCGAGCGGCGGATGGACCGTGAGTCGATCAGCGGCAGAGCACCGAGGTAGGCACCCACGCCCGTCTGCTCGAAGGTGACGGCGGCGTCGATGAACGCGTCCTGGCTCGACAGCGTCTGGCCGAAGTCGAACTCGACATCGTCCTCGTCGAAGGCCTCGCCCGCGAGCGCGCTCTGCAGGAAGTCCACGTGCGCCTGCTCGTTGTCGCGCACGCCGGTTGCGATCTCCAGGACCGTCCCGCTCAGGATTCCGGCAGCGACGGCACGCGTGTAGAAGTCGGCCTCGAGCAACTCCAGAAACAGCGCGAACTTGAGGATGTCCGTATCTGAGGTGAGCGGGAGCGTGACCACCGCGTCGTCATCGGGACCGGTGCCGCCGTTGTCATCGTCGTCGTCCCCACATCCCGCCGCGAGCACGAGGCTCGATGCGCCGGCCCACTTCAGGAACGTACGTCTGCCGGCCGGCTTGCTCAGTCGAGCGAGGAACTCGAAATCCCCTGCTCCCGGCTTGATGATTTCAGACATGTACACCTCCCATTGAGGATAGCGTGACCGCTGGCCAGTCGAGCGTCATCTGTACCTTGTACTCCCGCGCACTCCGAAGGTTCGGGAAGCCCGCACGCCGCAATCCGATGCGGCCCGTCAGTCGGACCCGCGGCAAGCAAGGTAGTACGAGCCTCGAGACGTTTCGGATTTGTGTCCGGCGGCGCGAATAGCGGAGTCCAGCGTCTACTGAATTTACAATCCCTGCCTTGTTTAGGCCCTTCCATCCAAAGGCCTTCCGGGAACGTAAGGTCGAAGGAGCGTTGTCCACTTCGACCTCGGGCGTAAATTGGGGCCGCCCAATGGGAAACCCCACCTGATGGCCCCGCGCGACGAGCTCGAAGCCCTGATCACGAGGGTAGCGAAACGGGACACCCAGGCCTTTGCGGTCCTCTACGACAGGACCAGCGGGTACGTGTTCGGCCTGCTGTTGCGCATCCTGCACGACCGCGAGATCGCCGAGGAGGTTGCGCAGGAGATCTACCTTCAGCTCTGGCGCACGGCCGCCACGTTCGACGCCAAGCGCAGCTCGGTCCTGGCATGGATCGCGATGGTCGCCCGCAGCCGCGCCATCGATCGCCTGCGCTCGGACCTCTCGCAACGAGACGCGCTGCAGGAGCTGAGCGCGGAGGCCCCCCCGAGCGGGAACCCGGATCCCGCCGAGGAGGCGAGCCTGCGCGAGCGGCGCGCTTGGGTGCGTGAGGCTGTCGGAAGCCTGCCTGTGGAGCAGCGCAGGACCATCGAGCTGGCGTTCTTCGAGGGGCTCACCCACACGGAGATCGCAAGCCGCACCGACACCCCTTTGGGGACGGTCAAGACGCGCATCCGCTCGGCAATCGGCAAGCTCGAGCAGGCTCTCAGGACGCTGCGCCCATGAGAGACTCCCACAAGGATGGCATGGATCAGGATCGCTTCATCGAGTTGAGCTGGACGCTGCTACTCTGGAGGCTGGAGGAGCCCGACCTCGGCGACTGGCAGGCGGAGCTGGACCGCCGCGGAGAACAGGGTCAGGCGGAGCTGGCGCGCATGCGCGAGGCACTCGCGAGCCTCGCCTTCGCCACGCCTCCGGTCACACCGCCCGCCGCCCTGCGGCAGCGGCTGCTCGACGAGGTGGCGAGGGGCGGGGCCACGCAGGCGGGCGCAGGGGCAACAGGCGCAGGGGCGAGCGAAACGGGGGCAGCGGACGCGGGAACGAAGCTCGTCGCCGACGCGCGGCCGGGCCTGGGCCAAACGATCATCGGAGGCCAGCCCCCTTCGGCCCCGGCATCACCTTCGAGAGGTGCCGGCCGCTTCGAGGCTGAGGTGATCCCGATCAACCGGCCCGCGCGTCCCTGGATAGCCGCAGCGAGCGCTGCCGCCGCCCTGGCGCTGCTCCTCGGCCTGTGGAATGTCCGCCTGCGGGATGAGCTTAACCGCACGCGTGGCGAGATCGCGGTCCTGCAGCCGAAGGCCGCCGCAGTCGATACCGCCGCAGCCGAGCTGGCGTCGCTGGGCCGAAGGGCGGCCGCCGCCGACTCGCTCGCGGCCCAGCTGGAGCAGGCGCGGCGCGATCTCGCCGCTCTCGTGGCTCCCAGGGGCAGCGCACATCAGCTGGTGGGGACGGTGAACCAGCCGGGCGCCTCGGCGCGGATCTTCATCGATCCGGCGACGGGTCGCGTGCTGCTCTTCGTCTACGAGCTGCCGGTCCTGCCGCGAAACAGCGTCTACGAGTTGTGGGCGATCAAGGGCGGAACGCCCACGCCCGCGGGGACGTTCGTTCCCACGGATCAGCGGCAGGCGCGCATCGAGCTGCCCGACGGGCGCGTGCTCGAGGGAGCGGACACGCTCGCGGTCACCGTCGAGCCGGCACCCGGCGTGGCGGCCCCCACCGGCACGATGGTGCTCATAAGCTCCTGAAGAGGCGCGGGCCCTTCAGCCCTCCTCGTCCGACTCCCTCCCACCGCCGGCACCGCCGCGGGCGCCGAAGTCCCTCTCGCTGAGGCTGCGGGCGCCGGCACTGGTATCGCTTGGGTCCGTATCGCCTTGCCTCTCCGCGCCGCGGCCTGAAGCCGCGTCGGGCGAGCTCGAGGCGCCGGAGGAGCCGCTGCCAGAGCCGGCTTCGTTCTCGTCCCTCCAGTCCACGCCGGTGACCCCGCCGGTGCCCACACCGGTGACCCCACCGATGGCCCCGCCGGTGCCCCCACCGATGGCCCCGCTGGTGCCCTCACCGCCGCCTCCACTCCCGCTGCTGCGGCGGTTCGACCGACCCTCGGCCATTCCGCGCGACGTGGCGCTGGCCCGTCGGCGACTCCTCCGCCTTCCTCCGCCGGAACCCGGCTCCCTGCGCTCGGGGGGCTGGATGCTCCCTGGCTTCTGACCCTCCTCCTTGCCGACGAACGGCACCTTCCCGGAAAGCTTGCCGACGACTGCGCCGGCCGCCTTGCGCGTGGCGCTGCCGGCCTTCCTGGCACCTTTCACCAACGCTCCCGCCGCCGACCCCGCCAACGCGCCGGTGCGGCGAGCCACTCCGGATGCGCGACCGGTCGTGGCGCGCGAGCCCGCTTTGGCCCCCGGCCCTCGTGTCGTCGTCGCACGCGAGGTACCACCCGACGACGTGCCTGCCTTGCGCGCCGTCGTGGAACGCGAGCCGCTGCCGCCGCGTCCGTCGTCTTCCCGGGTCCCTCTGCGA
Source organism: Gemmatimonadota bacterium (assembly GCA_013696835.1). Taxonomy (GTDB): domain Bacteria; phylum Gemmatimonadota; class Gemmatimonadetes; order JACCXV01; family JACCXV01; genus JACCXV01. Next base: position 3,645 of record JACCXV010000220.1, read on the forward strand.
CCTGCTACGGGGCGCGCGTCCCCGGAAGGCCTGCGCCCGCCGGACGAGCGGGGGGAGCGCGCACCACTCGCCTTCGACGCTGCCGATCCCGATCTCGAACTGCCCGATCTCCCACCGCCCGACCTCGACTCACCCGACGATCCGCCGGATCTCGACGCCCCCGATTTCGAGCTGCCCGATCCTGAAGCACCGGCTCTCGACCCACCCGACCTCGACCCGCCCGAACCCGAAGCACCAGCTCTCGAC
>JACCXV010000228.1 GCA_013696835.1 Gemmatimonadota bacterium
GTGCCGGTCTGGCTACCGCCCCCGGCCTGGCGATCGGCGCGCGACGAGGACGAGGTGCGCGTGGGCTCGGGTGCGTTCGAGGAGCTCAACGTCGGCGAGCTTCGCGCGCGCGGCGTGGAGGCGCGAGCGGCGATTCCGCTGCCGCTGCACCTGCGGGCGGAGGGGTTCGCTCTGCTGCAGTCGGTGGAGGAGGAGGGTGGGGAGGAGCTGCCCTACGTCGCTGGCGAGCAGGCGCTGGGCCGACTGGCCTTCGAGAACCGCTTCTTTCCGAGCCGCAACCTGCGCGTGCGCGCCTCGGTGGACACGCGCTACGTGGGCGCCCGCAGGACCCGCGCCGGCGAGGAGCTGCCGGCCTACGGTCTGCTGGACGCCCTGCTGCGTGTCCAGCTCATCGGGTTCACCCTCGGCGTGAGCGCCGAGAACGTGCTGGACCTGCAGTACCGCACCGAGGAGGGGTTCCGCCTGCCTGGACGCATCATGCATCTCCAGATCTTCTGGGAGTTCTGGAACTGACGGGGACTGTCCGCGCTGGAACTGGCAGGCGGTCCCGGTTAGATTGCGCGGCCGCCGCATCCGCAGACGGAGCCCCGATCCCGCCGATCCCGATGCACGTACGATCCTCCTATCCGCAGCGCCCGCGCCGAGCCGGGCGCTTTTTTATCGCTCTCGTCGGGATCGCGCTGCCGATTCTCGGCTGCGGGCGGGAGGGGCCACGGCGTGCGCCAGACTCGCCGGGCCGCGAGGGAGATGCGGCACTGGAGCTCGCTCCGACGAGCGTCGCGGAGGGCATGACGCGCAAGGAGGTGCTCGCCGCCTGGGGCACCCCCAACGTGAAGGTGCGCGAAGCGGAGGGGGAGCGCTGGAGCTACTGGATGCGAGACGGCCGGCAGCGGATCGTCGGGCGCGCGTACGTCCTCTTCGACGCGGACGGCCGCGTCACCGAGGTGGTGGAGCGGGAGGCGCGGGGCGCCGCTCCCCCCGACCCGCGGGAGCCGGTGACGATCTCGGCGGCGCCGTCCCGTCCGGGCGAGCCGCGAAACCCCAGCTGGAGGTGAGCGCGTGAAGCCATGCATCCTGATCCTCTCGATGGCGCTGCTGCTCGGTGGCTGTGGAGAAGGCCCTGACCAGGAAGCGGCGCCCGCCGCCGCAGCCGAGGAGTCGAGCATCGACGTGGCCCAGGAGGCACAGCGCATAGACAACGGCATGACCGAGCAGCAGGTCGTGAAGATCCTGGGGGAGCCGCGGACACGCGTGCGGGAGAGCGAGGGGGAGCGGCTCACCTTCTGGACTTTCGGCGCGGATCAGAAGATCAAGGCCCGCGTCTACGTCACGCTGGATGCGGAAGGCAAGGTGGTGAACGTAGAGACGATACCGCTCTGACCGGCTTTCCGGCGGGCCCTCCGGCGCTCCTCCTCCTCGAGGACGGACGCACCTTCCCCGGGCGCTCCTTCGGTGCCGAGGGCGAGGCCTTCGGCGAGGCGGTCTTCAATACCGCGCTCTCGGGCTACCAGGAGGTCCTGACCGACCCTTCCTACCGCGGTCAGATCGTCGCCATGACGGCGCCGCAGATAGGGAACACCGGCATCGTCCCGGGGGACGGCGAGTCGGGCCGCATCCAGGTGGCGGGCTTCGTCGTGCGGGAGGTAGCACGCCGCCACTCGAGCTGGCGCGCCCGCGCGGGCCTGGCGGAAACGCTGCGGGACCAGCGCGTGATCGCGATCGAGGGGGTGGACACGCGCGCCCTCACGCTGCACCTGCGGGAGCGCGGAGCCATGCGCGCGGCCATCTCCACGCGCGAGCTCTCAGCATCCGCGCTGCTGCCGCGCGTGCTCGCCAGCCCGTCGATGCAGGGCCGGGACCTGACCGGTCTGGTGACCTGCGCGTCCCCGCTGGCGTGGACTGGAGAGGAGCGCGGGTTCCCGGCGCCGGGCCTCCCGCCCGCTGTGGAACCGGCGCTCGTGGCGGGCACGATTCGGCCTCTCGACGCAGCGTCCGGCGCGGCGAGGAGGCCGGCCTATCGCGTCGCAGCCCTCGATTGCGGCGCCAAGTCCAACATCTTCCGCATGCTGCACGCGCGCGGATGCGAGCTGCGCATCGTCCCCTCGATCACCCCCGCTCGCGAGATTCTCGAGGCGCGGCCGGACGGCGTCTTCCTCTCCAACGGGCCGGGCGATCCGGAAGCCGTGCGCGGGGCGATCGACTGCCTGCGCGAGCTGCACCGGCTCGCCCCCGAGCTTCCCACCTTCGGCATCTGCCTGGGCTTCCAGCTGCTTGCGCTCGCGCACGGCGGCGAGACCTTCAAGCTCCGCTTCGGTCACCGTGGGGCGAATCACCCGGTCCGGAACTCCAGCCGCGAGGCAGTGGAGATCACGTCCCAGAACCACGGCTTCGCCGTGCGCGGTGACGTGCGCAGGGTCGCCGGGGCGGCCGCCTTCGACGTGAGCCACGTGAACCTCAACGACGGCACGCTCGAGGGCTTCCGGCACCGCGAGCTTCCCACCTTCGCCGTCCAGTACCACCCCGAGTCCGCCCCGGGCCCCCACGACTCCCGCTATCTCTTCGACGAGTTCGTCGCCGACATGGCCTCGCGGCGGCCCGCGGCCGGCGAGGGCTGAGCGAGTGCCGCGGGATCCCGACATCGCGCGCGTCTGCCTGCTCGGCTCCGGTCCGATCGTGATCGGCCAGGGGTGCGAGTTCGACTACTCGGGGACTCAGGCCTGCCGCGCGTTGCGCGAGGAGGGCGTCGAGATCGTGCTCGTGAACTCGAACCCGGCCACGATCATGACCGACCCGGACATGGCCGACCGGACCTACGTCGAGCCGCTGGTGCCTGACATCGTGGAGGCCGTGCTCGAGGAGGAGCGTCCGGACGCGCTGCTGCCGACGCTCGGCGGCCAGACGGCGCTGAACCTGGCCATGGAGCTCGATCGCCGCGGCACGCTCGAACGGCTGGGCGTGCGCATGATCGGGGCCCAGCCCGAGGCAATCCGCCTCGCGGAGGACCGGGAGGCGTTCGCCACCCTGATGCGCGGGATCGGACTGGCAATGCCCCGCGGAGGCTTCGCCCGCTCTCCCGAGGACGGCACGAGGATCGTCGCCGACATCGGCTTCCCGGCGATCCTCCGGCCCTCGTTCACACTCGGCGGCACAGGTGGCGGCATCGCCTACAACGTCGAGGAGTTCGAGGAGCTGCTCCTGCAGGGTCTGGATCGCTCCCCGATCGGCGAAGTGCTCGTGGAGGCGTCCGTGATCGGATGGAAGGAGTTCGAGCTCGAGCTGATGCGCGACCGGCGTGACAACGTGGTGGTGGTGTGCTCGATCGAGAACCTCGACCCGATGGGCGTCCACACCGGCGACTCGATCACGGTCGCCCCGCAGCAAACGCTCACCGACCGCGAGTACCAGGCCATGCGCGACGACGCCATCCGGGTGATCCGAGCCGTGGGCGTGGAGACCGGCGGGTCGAACATCCAGTTCGCTGTCAACCCCGCGGACGGGACGCGCGTCGTGATCGAGATGAACCCGCGAGTCTCCCGCAGCTCGGCGCTGGCCTCGAAGGCCACCGGCTTCCCGATCGCGAAGATCGCAACCAAGCTCGCCATCGGCTTCACGCTGGACGAGCTCGTGAACGACATCACGCGCGAGACCCCCGCCTGCTTCGAGCCGACGATCGACTACGTGGTCACGAAGGTGCCGCGCTTCGACTTCGAGAAGTTCCCGAACGTGGACGCGCGCCTCACCACCCAGATGAAGTCGGTGGGCGAAGCCATGGCGATCGGCCGCACCTTCAAGGAGTCGCTGCAAAAGGCCCTGCGCTCGCTCGAGCGGGGCTGGGAGGGGCTGCACGGGCTGACCGGCACGGGACCCGCGACGGCCGCCGCGGGGTCGCGGACGCCGCCGCGGGAGCAGGGAGTCCTTGACCTCGGACCGGACGCCGGGTCGCTCCCGACGGGCCCGGAGGACGGGCGGCCGCTGCCGTTGGAGGACCTCGAGCCCGCCGAGCTGCGGACGCGGCTCGCGGTGCCCACGCAGGACCGGATCTTCGCCGTTCGGGAGGCGTTCGCGCGCGGGCTGCCGCTGGAGGAGATCGCGACCGTGACCGGCATCGATCCCTGGTTCCTGGGACAGATCGAGCAGATCGGCAGTGCCGAGGCCGAGCTCGCGGCCTGCGCCTCGCTCGAGCGTATCTCAGACGAGATGCTCTTCGAGGCCAAGCGCTTCGGCTTCGGCGACGCCCAGCTCGGGCGGCTGCTGGGGCGAGACGAGGACTCCGTTCGCCGCCACCGGACGGAACGCGGGATCGTGCCGGCCTTCAAGACGGTGGATACCTGCGCAGGCGAGTTCCAGGCTCATACCCCGTACTTTTACTCGACGTACGAGCGCGAGACCGAGGCCCGCGTTGGAGGCGGCCGGCGGGTCGTGATCCTCGGCAGCGGTCCGAACCGGATCGGGCAGGGCATCGAGTTCGACTACTGCTGCGTGCAGGCCTGCTTCGCGCTGCGAGAGGCCGGCATCGAGGCCGTCATGGTGAACTCCAACCCCGAGACGGTCTCCACCGACTACGACGTGTCCGACCGGCTGTACTTCGAGCCGCTCGCCGCGGAGCACGTGCTCGACGTCCTGGAGGTCGAGAACCCCGAGGGTGTCATCGTGCAGTACGGAGGCCAGACTCCGCTCAAGCTGGCGGCCGCGATCAAGCGCCGCGGCTTTCCGATCCTCGGCACGCCGCCGGACGCGATCGACCTGGCCGAGGACCGGGAGCGCTTCGGCTCGCTCCTGCGCCGCCTCGGGATCAGGCAACCGGAAGCCGGCATCGCGGCGTCGCCCCAGGAGGCGGTCGAGATCGCCGGACGCATCGGCTACCCGGTGCTGCTGCGGCCGTCCTATGTGCTCGGCGGGCGGGCCATGCGCGTGGTGTACGACCGCGAGGCGCTGCGGCGCACGGTGGAGACGGCGCTGCAGGCGAGCGAGTCACACCCGTTGCTCGTCGACAAGTTCCTGGAGGACGCCTTCGAGTTCGACGTGGACGCAATCTGCGACGGGGAGCGCACGGTCGTGGCCGGGGTGATGCAGCACATCGAGGAGGCTGGTGTGCATTCCGGCGACTCGGCGTGCGTGCTGCCGGCGTACAAGATCTCGCCGTGGGAGCTGGAGACGCTGCGCGAGCACACCAAGACGCTGGCCGTCGCACTGGGCGTTCGCGGGCTGCTGAACATTCAGTTCGCGATCAAGGGCGGCGAGATCCACGTCCTCGAGGTCAACCCGCGCGCCTCCCGAACCGTGCCGTTCGTGAGCAAGGCGACCGGGATTCCGCTCGCGCGCCTGGGCACCCAGGTCATGCTCGGGGCGAGCCTCGACGAGCTGGGGGTGGAGGATCGGGACGCGCCCCGTCACACGGCGGTCAAGGAATCGGTGTTTCCGTTCGCCAAGTTCCCGGGCGTCGACCCGCTGCTGGGTCCCGAGATGCGCTCCACGGGAGAGGTCATGGGCATCGACCGCGACTTCGGCATCGCCTTCGCCAAGGCTACGCTCGCGAGCGGCGTGTCGCTGCCGGTCGAGGGTCAGGTGATCATCAGCGTGCACGACCGCGACAAGCCGACCGTGGTCCCGATCGCCGAGCGCCTGGCGCGCATGGGCTTCGGAATCCTGGCCACCGATGGGACCGCGGCGTACCTGGCGAAGCGGGGGGTGACGGCGCGGCGCGTCGCGAAGTTCGGCGAGACGCGGCCGGACATGGTGGACGCCATCAAGAACGGGGAGGTCGCGCTGCTCATCAACACGCCGCTCGGCAAGAAATCCAAGTTCGACGATTACGCCCTGAGGCGTGCGGCGCTCGTGCACAACGTTCCCTACATCACCACCACGTCGGGCGCGCTGGCGGCGGTCACCGGCATCGCCGCGCTGCGGCGCGGGAAGCTCCGGGTGCGGGCACTCCAGGACTGGCTGGCGCTTTCGCCTGCGACCGTGCCGGAGACTGGCACCTAGGCGGCTCCACGCGGGACTCGTGTGGCCGCGCCGCATTGACAAGTCCGTGCCCCCCTTTACCTTGTAGAAGCGGCAGGGCCGGTCGAGCTCCGGCTCCGCGGCGTCATCCGCGCTGGTTTCGGAGGCTTGCGGCAGAAGGAGGTGGACGACCTTGGCTCCTGATAACGCACTCGGAGGGCGCATGACCAAAGCCGACCTGGTCGAGCAGATCGCCGAAGCCACGGGGCTCACGAAGAAGGACACCGCGGTTGTCGTCGATGGCTTCCTCGAGGCCGTGAAGCAGGCCATGGCCCAGGAGAAGAACATCGAGATCCGCGGGTTCGGCAGCTTCAAGATCAAGAAGCGGAAGGCACGCAAGGCGCGGAACCCGCGCACCGGCGACCCGGTGCAGGTACCGTCGCGACACGTGCCGACCTTCAAGCCGTCGAAGGAGTTGAAGGAGCTGATCACGGCCATGCCGCAGGGCACGGGAGGAGCGCCGCCGTCCGATCCGTCCGGCCCCGCAAGGAGCGGAAGCGCCGAACCCGAGGCCGGGTCCGCCACCGCCTCCGAGTCCATCGAGAGCTGACCCGCCGCTGGTCGCGGCCACCTCCTTCCCGCGCCGGTAGCCGCACCAGCCGGACCCCCCGCAGTTCTCCCCGCGTGCGCCCGTAGCTCAGATGGATAGAGCGACAGCCTCCGGAGCTGTAGGCCAGAGGTTCGAATCCTCTCGGGCGCACCATTCCGGTCCGTGTGCGGTCCCCCGCATCTCGTTCGCAAGGGGCCGGCCCGTTGACAGATCGCGCGGCAGCGTCACAGGTTCGGTTGAGAACCGTTCTCAACCACACGGAAACACGTGGAGGGCCGATGGGGTCGTCGGCGTTCGTGCAGTCCGTCGGGATCATCGTGCGCGAGGGCTTCGAAGTCGTCCTGCTCGTCGGCGCCATGCTCGCGGTCGTGCGCCAGTCGGGCTTTCCGCAGCAGGCACGGGGCCTCTGGTGGGGAGGTTCGCTCGCGCTGCTCGCGAGTTTCGGCACGGCGCTGCTGGCCGACCGGCTCTTCCGCAACGAGGCGGGCGTGGAGGTAATCGAAGGTGTCACGCTGCTGGTCGCGGCGGCCGTTCTGTTCTACGTCGGCCACTGGCTGCTGGCGAAGGCCGACGTGACGCGCTGGCAGGCATACCTCAAGGACCGCATCCGCCGCGCGGCTCGCCGCGAGTCGCTGCTGGCGCTGGGCGTGCTGGCCTTCGTGGCGGTCTATCGGGAAGGAGTGGAGACGGTGTTGTTCTACCGCGCGCTGCTCGTAGCCGAGCCGGGAGCGGGAGGCGCGGTGGCCCTGGGACTCGGGGTCGGTTCGCTGCTCCTCGGTGCGGCGTGCTACGGGATCTATCGCTTCGGCGTTCGCATCCCGCTGCGTCCCTTCTTCACGGTCACGAGCGCGCTGCTCCTGCTCCTGGCGTTCGTCTTCACGGGGAAGGGGCTGCACGAGCTGCAGGAGGGAGGCAGCCTGGCCGAGACCCCGATCGCCTTCTTCTTCCGCCTTCCCGCGCTGGGCGTCTACCCGACGCTGGAAACCCTGCTGGGTCAGGCGCTGATGCTGCTCGCGATCGCGGCACCGCTGCTGCTGCAGCGCGCGCGGCGCTCGGGCGCGCGCCGATGGAGCGCGGACGGAACCTGCGTGCAGCCCGGCTCCGACGCGTCGCCACCTTCCTCGAGCGCGCCGCTCCCTTCGCCGCCCGCCAATCCTTCCGCTGCGACGTCCGCTGTGTCGGGAGCCTCGCGCCGCTGAGGCCCGGCAGCGGGCTCCACGCAGGCCGGTGG
>JACCXV010000259.1 GCA_013696835.1 Gemmatimonadota bacterium
CTCCGGCTCGCCGACGTGGTGCTGCGCCGCACGGACCTCGGCACGGCGGGCCACCCCGGCGAGGACGCGCTGCGGGCCTGCGCCGACCGCATGGGGGCGGAGCTGGGCTGGCACGCTCGCCAAAAGGACGACGAGCTGGACCGCGTGCGGCGTGCCTTTCCGCGTGGGACTAGGATGCGGGAGGCGTCCCTCCCCCGGCAGCCGATTGGAACCTCTCCGGCAGTGTGACCGCGGCCTCCGCGCCCTCCCCCGTCGCACGGCCCGTCGCCTTCGCGCTGCGTTCGATGGTGGCCAGACGCACGTCGGGCTTCGGATGCGTCGCCTTGAGGGCGGCCAGGAACGGCTTCGCCTCGTTGGCGCGCAGCTTCGTCACGAAGCGCGCGAGCCCCGCCGGGTCGTAGCCGGCGGCCGCTGCGTACGCCACCCCGAGGCTGTCCGCCTCCAGCTCGTCGTCCCGCGAGAGACCCAGGAAGAGCACGTTGGTGCCCAGCCCCACCACCTGGTCGAAGACGGCGCCGTCGGCATCCAGGGCTGCCTGCGTCGCCTCCGCTCCGAGCGAGGTGCGCGCGCGCTTCTGGATCTCCCGCACGACGTGCCTGCGGTTCACGTGCGCGACCTCGTGCGCGAGCACCCCCGCCAGCTCCGCCTCGTCCTCCATCAAAGCGAGCGCGCCGCGCGTCACGAAGACGTAACCTCCGGGCGCGGAGAGCGCGTTGACCGCATCGCTGTCCAGCACGCCGAACCGGTAGCGGATGTCGGAGCGAGGATCGGCCTCCGCCACCGCCAGCCCGACGAGGGTCACGTAGTCCGTCAGCGCAGAGTCCCTGGCCAGCGTGTAGTAGCCGGCGAGCGTCGCGGCGATACCCCGGCCGATCCTCACCTCCTCCGGCGTCTCGATGGGAAGCACGCTCTGGGCCTTGCCGGCGACCTCCTGTGCCTTCTCGCCGGCATCCAGGATCTTCCCCAGGATCTGCGCGCGACCGGCTCCGGCGGATCCCGCGAGCGCGAGGAGCGCCAGCCCGTGTGCGAGCACGAGCGTGCGCGTGCGGCTCGACGGACGAGCGCCGCGGCGGCTCACCGGGCCTCCGCGGCGGCGTAGGGTCCCAGACCGCCTTCGCGCAGGAAGTCCTCGTACGCGAGCGGACCCACCTCCCGGCTCTCCAGCCAGACCACCGCCGAGGAATCCGGCGTGACGCTCACGCGTCCCTCGGGCGTCTCGATCTCGTCCGCGCCCCGGGCTCCGGCCGAGGCCGTCACGGCCGTGTCGTCCGACTCGCCGAAGGAGGCGAGCCCCTTCTTGAGGAGGCCTCCCCCCGTCCGCGACGGCTTGAGCGCGAAGGCCGCATCCCCCGAGAACTCGGCGCGGCGCGGCTCGCGCAGGACGACCGCCTGAAGGCCGCCGTCCGCACCCTTCACCTGCCGCTTGCGGCCCGCTGCGTCCGGCATGGAGGCGAGCGCCTGCAGCACGAGTGGATCCGAGGCCCTGGCGCTGCCCCCCAGCGGCGAGGAGCCGACCTTCGTGACGAGGAAGTAGCCCCTGCCGTCCCCCACGACGACCACGGGCTCGGCGAAGGTGCCTCCGCTCACGGGCCGGATCTCCAGCCGCTCCCTGGGCGCCTGCTGGAAGACGGCGACCTTGGCCGCAAGCCGCAGCTCCTTCTCGGAACGTGCGCCGCCCGGGGGGGCGGTGAGGAACGTCTCCTGGTAGGCGGTCCTCGCCTTGGGCAGCGCGGCCCGGCGCGCGGCGAGCGTCGCATCCAGCGTCTGGGCGGCAGCGTTCCCCTCCGGCAGCGGCATGGCAGCGGGGAGCCCGGGCGCTGCCGGGAGCGCGAGCATGGCCGCGATGAGCGGGCCTCGTAGCCTGACGAGGGGCGGGATTCGCGGTGCGCGAAGGGGTGTTCGTCGCATCGGGACTCCTGTGCGTGCGGGTGAAGGTGCGGGCGCCATCGGCGTCGCGAGGTCATCGCGCGCGATCTGCGGGCTCACGGGCGCGCCCCCGCCGAGCGGGCGCCCGAGGCCAGCGGCCGGGGCTCGGTACGAAATCCGAAGAAGCCGCGAATGCGCGCCAGGATCTGGCGGGAGGTCTCCTCATGGGAGGCCGCCAGCGACTCGTCCAGGGCTGCGTGCTTGGCGACGAGCTCGACCTGGCGCCGCGCCAGGATCTCGCTCATCGACGTGGCGAGGTCCGGGTTGGCCACGATGATCGAGCGGAAGGCATCGCGGTCCACCGCGAGCAGGCGCAGGGACGTGGCCGCCCGCACCGTCGCGGTGCGCTGCTCGCCCGTGAGGAGCGCCATCTCGCCGAAGAAGGCCGGCGAGGACAGCCGCGCCACCTCCTCCTGGCGTCCTCCCTTCGTGACGCTGACCACGACCGAGCCGTCGTCGATGATGAAGAACGTGTCCCCGTCGTCTCCTTGCCGGCAGACCGTCTCGCCCGTGTAGTAGTCGTGGAGCTGCGTGCCCCGGCAGAGCCGCCGCAGTTCGTCCTCGTTCAGCGCGGACAGGAACTCGACCCCCCGAAGCCGCTCGAGCACGTGCTCCGCCGCCCGCTCGCGCTCCTCTCCAGCCTTCGGCACGTCAGGCTCGTACTGCACCTGGATCGGGAAGGGGATCTCGATGCCTTCGCGGCGGAACACGTACCAGAGCAGGGTCCGGTACGACTCGTCGATGTCGAGCATCGCCGCGAAGTCCGTGATCCAGTACTTGACCTCGTAGGTTATCGCGAAGTCGCCGAATGTCTTGAGCCGCACGAGCGGCTCAGGTTGCTCCAGGATCTGCGGCACCTCGGCGCATGCGGCGAGCAGCACGCGCTTGACGTGGGCCGGGGCATGCTGGTATCCGACCCCGATCTCGACCAGCCGCCCGCTCACGCGTGTGGGCGCGCTGTGGTTGACGAACGTCTCCTTGGAGAGCGTGCTGTTCGGCACCGTGACCAGGTCGCCGTTGCGTGTGCGGAACTGCGTCGAGCGCCAGCTCACGTCGGCCACCATGCCCTCGAAGGTGCCGAACGAGATCCAGTCGCCGACGTTGAACGGCCGCTCCGTCTGGAGGGCGAGGCCGGCGAACACGTTGCCGAGCGTGTCCTGCAGCGCGAGGCCGATCACGAGCGACAGAACGCCCGCGGTCGTGAAGATTCCCGTCACGTCGAGGTCCGTCTGGTAGTAGAGGATCGCCATGACCGCGACGAGGAAGATCGCGATCAGCGCCACGTCCGAGAGGATGCGGGGGATCCCGATGCGGAAGCGCCGCACGAGGACCTCGTCCACGAGAAACAGCAGGAGTGCCTGGATCAGCGCGTACGCGAACACCGCCAGCGAGATCACGTCCAGGACCTGATAGGCCGGGTTCGCGGCCGCCTTGCCCTCAAGGTCTCCGGTCGTGGGAGAGAGGGCGAGGAGCGGCAACCGCAGGAGCGCGAAGAGCACGAACACCCACGTCGCGATGAGCGCGCGCCGGCGGATCTGGGGGTCGGGCGAGGCTCCCCGCAGGACGAGGAGCCCCAGCACGCAGGCGGCGGCGAGGCCGTAGCCTGCACCCGAGCCGCGCAGGACGTCGAGGAAGGCTGGCGCCTCAGGCATCGGCGAGCCGTTCGAGGGAGAGGAAGGCTGGCGCCTCAGGCATCGGCGAGCCGTTCGAGGGAGTAGACGGACACGGTGTGCTCCTTGCCCTTGACCCGGACCGCTCCCAGGGGAGCGGCCTCAATGTACCGGCGCACGCGGTTGTAGGTCCATTCGCTGAGCAGGATCCGCGTGCCGAAGTCCTTGTTCAACCCCTCCAGCCGCGCCGCCAGGTTGACGTGATCGCCGATCACCGTGTAATCCATGCGGCGCTCGTAGTCGCCGATGAAGCCCACCACCACCTCGCCGGTGTTGATCCCGATCCCGATCTCGAAGCGGGGCCGGCCGGCGGCGGCCCAGCCGGCATTCAGCGTCTCGAGCGCCTCGAGCATCTCCAGCGCGGTCCGGCAGGCGGCGAGGGCGTGATCGGGACGCGGCAGAGGCGCGCCGTAGAAGGCCATGACGGCGTCGCCGATGTACTTGTCCAGCGTCCCTCCGTTGCGGAACACGATGCGCACCATCTCCGTCAGGTACTCGTTGAGCGAGCGCGCCACCTCCTCCGGGGGAAGCTCCTCGGCCAGCGACGTGAAGCCACGGATGTCCGAGAAGAGCACCGTGAGCTCACGGCGGTCGGCGGTCTGACGGAATGCGGCGGGGTCGCGGGCGATCGTCTCGACCATCTCGGGTGAGACGAACTTGGAGAACGCGCGCTTGAGCTCGCGCTTGCGGCGCCCCTCGGTCATGTATCCTCCCACCATGGCGCCGGAGAAGGCGACCGCCGAGGCCGCGGCGGGCGCGGCCCAGGGCAGGAGGACTCCGCGCAGGAAAGCGCCCACCGCGAGCGCGGAGAAGGCGGCCAGCAGAAGCGCGAACGCCCCCACGGATGCCGCCGCGCCGGGGATCGCCGCCACGACGAGGCCGGTCACGAGGCCCGCCGCCACGACCGTGGCGAGCCTGACCGGCGCGCTGGCGGGCGCCAGGACGTCGCCCGTGAGCACGGTGTCGAGGATGCTCGCATGGACCATGACGCCGGGCTCGTTGGCCCCGAAGGGCGTGGGCACGATGTCCGCCACCCCCGTGGCGCTCGATCCCACGAGCACGTAGGCGCCCGCGAACTGGGCGGGATCCAGGTCGGGCTCCGCCCCCTGGGAGATCTGAACGTAGCTCTGGATGAGGCGCGACACGGGGACGACGCGGTAGGGCCGCTCGGCGTACGGCCCGCGCCAGTGGATCCACAGGCGCCCCTCGTCGAGCGGCAGCCGGCGGGTCCGTGCCGTGCCCTCCTCCGGACCTGCCAGCCGGAGGATCAGCGAGCCTCCCGAATCCCGCAGCCGCCCATGGCCGGCCGGCCCCCCCAGCGCCATGGCCAGTGGCAGCGAGGGGTATGCAGCGCCGCCGTAGCGATAGACGAGATGCTCGCGCCGGGCGACTCCGTCCGGGTCCGCCGAAAGGTTGATCCCGCCCACGCCTGCGGCCGCCCGCAGCAGCGGCGCCAGGGGCACGTCCACGGTCGCGAAGTCCCGTGCCGCCGGGGCCGGCTCGGGCAGCGCGAAGCGGCGCAGCTCTCGCAGGCGCTCCCCGCGCCGCAGCAGCT
>JACCXV010000295.1 GCA_013696835.1 Gemmatimonadota bacterium
GACCAGGCACCACCACGCGCGCGCCCAGCCCCTGCATGACGTCGAGGGCCCCGAGCAGAACCTCCGAGTCGCCGTCCACGACCATCGTGACACCATCCTCGATCAGGAGGTCACCGGCGAACAGCACGCCCTCGGCGGGAAGCCAGATCACGAGGTCCCCGGGCGTGTGTGCGGGCCCAAGATGCAGCACGTGTACTGCGCGGCCACCCAGCTGCAGCACCGTGTCGGAGCGGATCGGCACGTCGGGGCGGTTGGCGAACTCGAAGCCGCGCATCTCCCCGGCGCCGACCACCGCCGTCCAGGTCTCCGCCAGGGCCGAGTCGCCGGCTTCCCCCACGGCTGTCGCGCGGTCCGGGTGCGCCAGCACACGGGCCCCCTCCCGCCGGAACACGACGGCGCCGAAGTGATGGTCCGGATGATGATGCGTGATCAGGAGCTGTCGGATCGGCAGTGGGGTCACGGCCCGGATCGCCGCCAGCAGCTGCGCCCCCTGCGCGGGACTGGCCAGTGCGTCGATGGCGAGGACCCCGTCGGTGCCCACCACGAAGCCCGCGTTGGGCCGCCCCTCCGATCCCCTGCCTGAGTCTCCGGGCACCGCGTAGACGCCATCCGCCAGCTCAAACACGGGAAGCGGCCGCGAGCCGCCCGCCGCTCCATGGGACGGCGCACCCGTGCAGACGGCGAGGGTGGCGACGAGCACGAAGAGGATCGGGAAGGGGATGAGGAGCGCGGCGCCCGTGGGTCGGCGCGCCCGAGCCCTACGAAAACCTGAGGTTCGCCGTTTGCCGGTAGGTGGCGCCAAGATTGTCCTTCCAGGTGATCCTGAGCGGCGCCTCGCGCGTGGCCTTCAAGGGGAACGTGACGAACGGGTCGCGGCTGATGCCGCTGGTCCAAGCGAAGCGCGCGACCTCCTCGTCGCCGTACGTGACCACCACGTCCTCGATCCAGTGGGCGGCGATCGGCGCGCCTTCCGGCGTGTTGAAGAGGCCGGTATGCATGGGGTGCGACACGAGCGTCCGAACGTACACGATGCTGTCCCGAGCGATCTTCTCCGGCAGCACGATGCGCGCCCGTCCGATCTCGTCCGGGAGGTCGACCGCGGGACGAAGCGCGGAGGCTCGGGCTCGGCTCGTGCGGGTCGCCATCAGCCGCATCCGTTCGTGCCGGGGAAGACCTTCCTGGTCGCGCTCCAGAGCTCGCCGGCGTTGGTCTCGGCGATCGCGCGCACCCACGAAGTGGCTCGCATCTTGATCCGGGTGTCGATGCTCGGTCGGCCCACCGCGGGCGTGAAATGGAAGCCGGCGACGTAGATGTCCGGGTTCTTGTCCACGATCAGATGCAGCGCCTTGACGTAGTTGGCAGGCGTCATCGGCAGGTCGCTCTCGATGAAGATCGGCACGAAGCGGCCGTCGGGCGGGCTCTCCGGCAGGTCGAGCTCCACGTGACCCGTGCGGATGCGCCGCTCGCCGAAATGTTGACGAAGCACCTTGCGCACCGCCTCCGACGGCTCGTCTTCCGGATGCTCCCCTGTCCGCGGATCGGGAGCGGCAGCCCACCTCGGGTCCAGTGGTGCCCCCAGCACTCGCGCCGAGCCTCCCAGAAGCCCCGCCGCTGCGCCCCCGGCGAGTGCCAGCACTCCCCCGCGAACGAACGCACGCCGCGTCAGCGCCCCCCAAGCGGCTGCGCCACCGGGCGTGGCCCCCTCCTCGACCGCCGGAACCGCGCCGAGGTCGTCCTGGTGGGGGAGGGAAGGACGTCGGATGAGCTCGGTCATGGTCGGCAGGGTCCCGGCGAAGGGCAGCTGTCGAATACGTACCATGATACCTGTCCCCGGTTCCCCTCGACCAGCCCTCATTTCCCCACCAGCTCGACCTTCACCGCCGAGAACTTGTAATCCGGGATCTTGGCGTCGGCATCGAGCTCCTCCGAGGTGAGCACGTTGGCCGCGGCCTCGCGGAAGTGGAACGGGATGAACACCGTGCCGCGAGCCATCCTGTCCAGGGCCACGGCTTTGAGCTCGATCGAGCCGCGGCGGGAGCTCACCCGCACGCGCGCCCCCTGCGCGATCCCCAGCTCGGTCATGTCCGAAGGATGCATGTCCACGAAGGCCTCGGGCTGGATCGAGGATAGCGCCCGGGCGCGCCGCGTCATGCTTCCGGTGTGCCAGTGCTCGAGTGTCCGGCCCGTGATCAGCACCAGCGGGAAGTCCGGCCCCGGGAGCTCGAACGGATCCGCGAAGCGGGCAGGCGAGAACCGTCCACGCCCGCGTGGGAAACCCTCCCCGAAGAGCACGTCGGTCCCGGGGTGGTCGAGCGTCGGGCAGGGCCACACCACGCCGGCGTTCCCGAGCTTCTCGTAGGTGATGCCGGCGTAGTCGGGAGTGAGGCTCGCGATCTCGGCGAATACGTCCTCCGCCGAATCGTACGTCCACTCGGCGCCCATCCGGTTGGCGAGATCGCGCGTGATCTCCCAGTCCACGCGCGCATCTCCCGGCGGCCGCGTGGCCCGGCGGCCGAGCTGCACCCTGCGGTCGGTGTTGGTGTAGGTGCCCGTCTTTTCGAAGGCGGTGGAGGCCGGCAGGATGACGTCCGCGAACTCGGCCGTCTCGGTAAGGAAAATGTCCTGAACCACCAGGAACTCGAGGGCGGCGAGCGCCTTGCGCACCTTGTTGGTGTTCGGGTCGGACATGAAGGGGTTCTCGCCCATCATGTACATTCCCTTCATCTCTCCCGTGAGGGCGGCGCCGACGATCTCCACCACCGTCATCCCGGGCTGGGGGT
>JACCXV010000298.1 GCA_013696835.1 Gemmatimonadota bacterium
GATCCAAGTGGGTGAGACGGTGGGGTTCACCGGCAGCGCCTCGGATCCGGATGGGCGGATCGCGGGGTATGCCTGGACCTTCGGCGGCGGTGCGCCGAACAGCTCGCTGGAGGATCCGGGCCCCGTGACGTTCACCCGCGCCGGTCTCTTCACCGTGGTCTTCAACGCGACCGACAATCTCGGCGCGGTGGACGGCACGCCCGACTTCCGGCAGGTCGAGGTGTCCGAGCGCCCCACCCCCCTGAACCAGCCGCCCGACGCCGTGATCGACGATCCCTCCGGCAGCGTGACGATCCAGGCCGGCCAGGGAGTGAGCTTCGCCGGCACCGGGGTCGACGGTGATGGCTCGATCGCGAGCTACGCCTGGAGCTTCCCGGGAGGAAGTCCCGCGGCGAGCGGCGTCGAGGATCCCGGGTTCGTCGTCTTCCCGGCCGCCGGGGTCTTCATCGTGACCCTGACGGTGACGGACAACGGTGAGCTGGTGGACCTTTCGCCTCCCGCGCGCACGATCACGGTTACCGCGCCCGGCACCGCCAACCAGCCGCCCGACGCTGCCATCGTGTCCCCGCCCGGCAATCTGACGATCCAGGTCGGGACCCGCGCTCGTTTCGCGGGCCGCGCATCGGATCCGGACGGAACGGTCACGAGCTTCGCGTGGAGCTTCGGGGGTGCGGCGCCGCCCTCGGGCCAGCTCGTGCCGGGAGAGGTCCTCTTCGGCGTCGTGGGTGTCTTCACGGTCACCTTCAACGTGACCGACAACGGCGGCTTCTCCGACCCCACCCCGGACCGGCGGATCATCACCGTCACCCAGGGGGCGCCTTCGAACACGGCCCCGAACGCGTCGATCGACCTGCCTGCGGGCCCGGTCACGATCGGCGCCGGCCAGAGTGTAACCTTTCAGGGCAGCGCATCCGATCCCGACGGCAGCATCGCGGCCTTCCAGTGGGACTTTGGTGGAGGGGCACCGCCCTCGAGCGCCGAGGACCCGGGAACGGTGACGTTCGGCACGGCCGGCACCTATCTCGTCACCTTCAACGTCACCGACCGCGAGGGGGCGAGCGATCCGACGCCTGCCACCGTGCGGGTGGTGGTCACGGGCGAGGGAGGTGGTGGAGGTGGCGAGGGCGAATTCAACGTCGAAGCGAGCGCGCCCGGCAGCGCGAACCGGGTGGATGGTCACGACGTGATCTTCATCCTGCGCGCGATCGCCACGCAGGACCTTCGCGCCGACGTGAGCGGCGACGGCAAGGTGGACAGCGTGGACGTGCAGCTCGTGCTGGCCGCGATGGGGGACGTCGATTGAGAGCCTGCCCTGACAGGGTCTACGACTTGCGGACGATTCGCCGGTCCCAAGATCCGACCAAGGAACCCTGCCCCGCTTGCGCAGAACTGTGAGCTTCGGGCATCCGCGCGGGAGAGCTCGACTTCCCGCCGAGGTGCCCGCCCGCAGCTGCTCCGCGCAGGTTCAAGCAGCAGGCGGGGAGGAACCTTCGCGGGCCCTCGTGGGGTAGTGCCTGCTCCCGGACACACGTCCGGCTGCGGCCTCCAGCGGGCCGGCGCGCAACCCATGGTCCCAATCGGGAGCTCCGTGCACCTCAGATTCCCACGCGACACCCATTTACCGGCCTTCCCGCGGAGCTCAGCGGCGGCCGCAGGCGCACTCCTCCTCGTGGCGACGGCCGTATTGCCCGCGGCTGGCTCTTCCTCTGCTCCGCGTGCTCTCCTGCGCGACCTTCCGACCGGGCGCGAACTGCCGGGTGGCGCCGGAGGTCGAAGCCGGGTCCTCGCTTCGCTTCCGGAGGGCGAACCCGACGCCAATGACGACACGGGTCTCACTCGGGAGAATGAGCCCGTGACGATCGACGTACTTGCGAACGACACCGATCCCGAGGGTGACTTCCTGACGGTGAGCATCACGAGTACGCCGGACGACGGCTCGGTCACGCTGAATGGCGATCAGACGATCACGTACACGCCAGACGCCGGCTTCGACGGCAGAGACGACTTCAAGTACCAGGTGGATGACGGACAGGGGCACACGGACGAAGCCAAGGTCGAGATCACGGTGACGCGCAACGCGGAGCCCGAAGCGACGATCGATCAGCCTTCCGGGAACGTCTCGATCGACCAGGACGGGGCGGTGGACTTCGCGGGCACGGGATCCGACTCCGATGGAAGCGTCGTGTCCTATCTCTGGGACTTTGACAACACCCCCGGCGCTCCCGCGGATCAGTTCGTGGAGGATCCAGGCAGCCTCACCTTCAGCACGCCGGGCACGTTTCGGGTCGCCTTCACCGTATTCGACAACGACGGCGCGCAGGACACGAGTCCGTCGCGACGCACGATCACGGTCATCCAGACGGCACCCGGGAATGATCCTCCGGTAGCTGAGATCCTCACGCCGACCGGTTTTACGCGAATCAACGTGGGCGAGTTCGTGAACTTCACCGGCAGGGCCACCGACAACGACGGAACGATCACCGACTATCTCTGGGACTTCAGCGGCAGCGGGGCTCCCGCGGATCGAACCGTGGAGGATCCCGGGAACGTCCAGTTCAACACCGCGGGGACCTTCAGCGTGACGTTCAACGTCACGGACGACGATCAACTTCAGGATCCCACGCCCGAGACGCGCCAGATCCAGGTCGTTGCACCGCCGCCGCCTGGGAACGCGCTGCCGACGGCCCGGATCGACACGCCGGCGGCCCCGCTCACGACGATCCTGGTGGGACAGAGCGTGACCTTCACCGGCAGCGCCTCAGACACTGACGGATCGATCACGGGCTATCGCTGGGACTTCAACGGCAGCGGGGCTCCCGCGGACCGGACGATGGAGGATCCGGGGCCCGTGCAGTTCAGCTCCATCGGGCTGTTCAGCGTCACCTTCAACGTGACCGACAATGAAGGCGGGCAGGATTCCTCACCGGAGACGGTGCAGGTGCAGGTAGTTTCGCAGCCACCGCCGACGAACGCGGCGCCGAGCGTGACGATCGACCAGCCGGCGGGGAGCGTGACGATATCGGCGGGGCAG
>JACCXV010000303.1 GCA_013696835.1 Gemmatimonadota bacterium
GCACCGCCGCCGGGAGCGCGCTGGTGGCCACGGCCCAGTCCGAAGCCGAGGCTCCCGGCCCTGCGCTGGCACCCGCGCATCCACGGGGACTTCCCCCCTCCGCGGCCGCCAGGGCATCGCGCAGGGCACCACCCACGGCGTACGCCGCGTGCCCTGCTCGGCGGAGTTCGCGGATGACGCCAAGGGCGGAAGGGGAGACGACGAAGTCCGGAGGCGGGGAGAGCTCCGGGGCTTTGGCACGTACATTCATGTGCGCTCGCAATTTGCGCCCCTTGGCGGGGAAACTCAATTCGTCGGCGTTTCGACCCCCGGGTGCGGCACGTCAGGTCGGTTCGCTCGCGCTAAGCGCTTGACAGCGTTGATGGTTTGTGATACCGTGGCGCTCCAGATTTCCTTGCCATCCCGCGGGAGTGCGCGGCCCTCATGGCACAGCGTCGAACGCCGTTCCTCCAACGGCGCTCCGCCGACGCGCTCCGATCTCCGATCCCGATTCAGAGTTCCCACTCCGTCCCAGTCCAGCACATCCGGCCCGGCCACCCCTCCGCATCGTAACCTCCTCGCGGTCCGCTCCCACCGGCTCGAGTCGTAACCCTTCAGAGGACACGTCCTTGGACATCGCAGAACTGAAGTCGAAATCCATGCCCGAGCTTCACACGCTCGCCGAGAAGCTCGCGATCCAGAACTACAGCGGCATGCGCAAACAGGACCTGATCTTCAAGATCGAGCAGAACCTGCTCGACGGGGAGACCGTCCTGCGCGGCGAGGGCGTACTCGAGATCCTGCCGGAGGGATACGGGTTCCTGCGTTCGCCAGACTGGAACTACCTGTACGGCCCCGACGACATCTACGTGTCGCCGTCCCAGATCAAGCGCTTCGACCTGCGCACTGGCGACACCGTGCAGGGTCAGGTACGACCCCCCAAGGAGGGCGAGCGCTACCTGGCGCTCCTCAAAGTCGAGAAGATCAACTACGAGGATCCGGAGAAGGCCAAGCACAAGACCCTCTTCGACAACCTGAAGCCGCTCTATCCCAAGGAGCGCATCAAGCTCGAGCGCAGCGATCCCCAGAACATCGCGATGCGGATCGTGGATCTGATCTCGCCGATCGGAAAGGGACAGCGCGGCCTCATCGTCTCCCCTCCGAAGGCAGGCAAGACGATGCTGCTGCAGATGATCGCAAACTCGATCACCGAGAACCATCCCGACATCGACCTGATCGTGCTGCTGATCGACGAGCGGCCCGAGGAGGTCACCGACATGGAGCGCTCGGTGGACGGCGAGGTGATCGCCTCCACCTTCGACGAGCCCGCCGACCGGCACGTGCAGGTCGCGGACATGGTGATCGAAAAGGCGAAGCGCCTGGTCGAGCACGGCCACGACGTCGTGATCCTGCTGGATTCGATCACACGCCTCGCGCGCGCCCAGAACGTGGTGGTGCCGCACAGCGGAAAGATCCTCTCCGGCGGCGTGGACGCTCACGCGCTGCACAAGCCGAAGCGGTTCTTCGGCGCCGCCCGCAACATCGAGGAGGGGGGGAGCCTCACGATCGTGGCGACCGCTCTCATCGACACCGGCAGCCGCATGGACGAGGTCATCTTCGAGGAGTTCAAGGGAACCGGCAACGCGGAGCTCGTCCTCGACCGGCAGCTCTCCGACCGCCGCATCTTCCCCGCGATCGACATCAACCGCTCCTCGACCCGCAAGGAGGAGTTGCTGCTCACCAAGGACGAGCTGAACCGCGTCTGGCTGCTGCGGAAGTTCCTGAACGACCTCACGCCAGCCGAGGCCATGGAGTTCCTCGGCAAGAAGATGCGCGACACCAAGTCCAACGCGGACTTCCTGGCGTCCATGAGCGTCTGAGGCCGTGGCTCCGTGGTGCCGTGTGCCGGGTCACCCGGGATCGCGGCTCACCGCCGGAGCTCTTCCTTCCCCTGACAAGAGAGTTGAAGAACGACGCGGCGCACGCAGGCGCCTCCTCGGGCTGCCCCCGGCAGGCAGCGGCGGCGGGGCGTAGGCAGGCCGCGATGTCCCGCGTCCTCGCAATCGACTACGGCAAGCGGCGGGTTGGCCTGGCGCTGAGCGATCCCTCGCGCACGCTGGCGGCCGGCCTGCCCACGCTCCAGCGCCGGCCCGGCGAGAAGCTCGCGGAGGTGGTCGCCCGCCTGGTGGAGGAGAACGAGGTGGCGGAGGTGCTGGTGGGGCTCCCGCTCGACATGGACGGCTCGACCGGCGCGCGAGCGCAGGAGG
>JACCXV010000311.1 GCA_013696835.1 Gemmatimonadota bacterium
GGGCTCACCGCCAAAACCCTGCGGCCGTGGCTCACGTCGGCCCAGAGGTACGCGGCGGTGATGCGACGGCTCGCGCGGGGCGGCAGCGTGAAGGGTCCGGAGATCGCCACGAACCGGACGTCCGTCGGCACGGCGTCGATGAAGGGCGAGCGGGCCCCGAAGCCCTGCAGCAGGTCGTACTGGTCCGCGTCCGTCTGGGGGTCCGGTTGCGGCCTCTGCTCGGAGGGGTTGGTCGTGAGCGTGAAACGCGTCAACCCCGGGTCCCGGCCCGGAGCGTCGCGCCCACTGTCCAGTAGCGTGAGGCCGATGAACCCGGGCGGATTCGGATCGAACTCGAGTTCGAAGAAATCGTCGTCCCAGCAGAATCCCAGGTCCGTTCGGATCCGCGATTGCGTGGGATTGTTGTTACCCGGAGGCACGGAGCGAACCGCCGAACAGCGGTCGTCGCGGGGATCTCCGATGTCCATGTCGGCATTCACCGCCAGGAACGCATCGTCCACGGCGTCCGACCCGGCGTTCACGACATCCCACTGGACGAACAGCGCCTGCGACAGGTACCCCCTGTCGAACGTCATCGTCCGCTGCCGAACTTCCAGCCCGATGGGAGTGGTCACGTCACGGCTCTGGTTCGCGTCGTTGTAGATGACCACGCAGTCGCGCTCGCTGCGGACTATCGGCTCGCCCGTGACCGGGTCGGAGAACTCCGGATACCATCGCGCGAGGTCCGCGGGGACGTCGGAGCACAGGATGTCGTCGGCTCCGCCGCCCCGTTCGGCCACCCGGCCGGGAACGAACTCCGAGAACCCGCCTGCCGCGTCGTAGGTGGTGGACACCACCCGCACGCCGTTCACGAGCCCACCCACCCACAGGCCGCTGCCGAACCCGTAGCTGTTGGGGCTGTCCGCCGGAAAAAAGGCGAAGCCCGCGCCCGTGCGGGGATCCTGCAGGAAGATTCCGCGGTTGTCGAAGACAGACATCACCCGGCTCGTTCGGAAGAGCTCGAAATCGAGTACTTGCGCGCCTGCCGAAGCCTGCAGGAGGGGCAGGAGCATCACGGCCATCCATCCGAGTGCCGAGCCCCCCAGCTTCACGGTGGCGGCGTCGGGGTCGCTGGACTGCACCTGTCTTTCAACCCCTTTCGTGAGTTTCGGCGCCACACGAGGCCACGCTGCGCGGGCCTGAAGGGCCGAGTTCTTCTGAACGGCGAGCGCCAGCGGGCGCTCGCCGTTTTTCTGCGGAGACGACCTCGGTGCCGCTGCTAGCGCGCGCGTCCTCCCGTGGAGCGGCCGGATCGTTCGCCCGCACCGCCGCTTCGCGAGCTCCCGCCGCGCATGGAACCGCCGCGCGCGCCGCCAGCCGAGCCCGATCCGCCTCCCTGACTTCCGCCACCCGAGCCCGAGCCCCCACGGCCGCCGCTTCTACCCCCCTGCTCGTCGGAGGCGTCGCCTCCGCTCTCGAGCCGGAACGCGATGTTCACCGTGCAGCGGTACTCCGTCACGTTGCCCTTCTCGTCGATCACTCCCGTGAAGTCCGTGCCTTCGAAGCCCGTGATGTTGCGGATCGTCCGTGACGCCTCGCGCACCGCCGCCGCTGCGGCCTGCGCCCAGCTCTCGGGCGAGCTTCCCACGATCTTGATCACCTTCACGACAGCCATCGTCCCTCCCTGGTTGGGTTGATCAGCGCGCGAGCGCGCTTCCGGCCCGCTCCGGGCGAAATGCCCGACGCGGTCCTAGGCCTTGAGGCGATAGCCGCTGCGAAACAGCGCGACCGTGCCGGCAAAGGCGAGCGCCGTCAGGACCGTGGTCAGCAGCAGCGAGAAGAGGGGGCTCGCATCCTCCACCCCGAGCACCCCATAGCGGATGCCGTTGATCATGTAGAACAAAGGATTGAAATGCGACAGCGTCTTCCAGAACGGGGGCAGCATGTCGATCGAGTAGAACACGCCCCCCAGGAACACCAGCGGCGTGATGACGAAGTTCACGATCAGCATGATGTTGTCCCAGCTCTGCGCCCACATGCCCATCAGCAGTCCCAGGCACGCGAGCAGGGCCGACACGAGGGCCAGGAACACGGCTACGTAGCCTGGATGGGCCCACGGCAGGTCCGCCAGCACGAACCCCGTGGCCAGGATCACGAGCCCCACGAGGATTCCGCGCAGCATCGCCCCGGCCATGAACGCCAGCACCGTCTCCCAGTAGGAGATCGGCGCGATCAGGATGTCGTTGAGGTAGTACTCGCGCTTGGCCATGAAGAGCGACGATGACGAGTTGGCGTAGGCGGCGTTCATCACCCCCATCATGGCCAGGCCCGGCAGGATGAACTCCGTGTACGCGAAGCCGTCGATCTCGCGAATGCGCGAGCCGAGCGAGTAGCCGAAGATCAGCACGTACAGGATCGACGAGAGAATCGGCGGGAGCACCGTCTGGCGCCACAGCACGAGGAAGCGCCCGGTCTCCCGCCGCAGCAGCGTCCAGAATCCGATCGCCGCCGCGCGGCTATACGCCACGGAAGGGGCGCGCCGGCGACTCCCCGCCGCCCGCGTCCAAACGCTTGCCCGTGAGCTTCACGAATACCTCCTCGAGCGAGGACTCCCGGATCGCCACCTGGCTGACCTCGAGGCCAGCCGCGTACAGGGCGTTCAGTACCTGGCCGATCTCCTTTCGTGGCTGAGGCGTGCGCACCCGCAGCACGTCGCCGTCGAGCTCGGCGTCGAACTCCGAGGGGAAGGTCTGGGGCAGCACGGATGGAGGGTGGGCGAGAGAGATCTCGAGCAGCCGCTCGCCGCCCTGCTCCACCAGCGCCTGCGGAGCCCCCTGGGCGACGATCCGGCCCTCGTCGATGATCGCCACCTCGTCGCAGAGCGCCTCCGCCTCCTCGATGTAGTGGGTGGTGAGCAGGATCGTGAGCCCCCCCTCGTTGGTCCGGCGCAGGTACTCCCAGAGGCGGCGACGGAGCTCCACGTCGATGCCGGCCGTGGGCTCGTCCAGGATCAGCAGCCGCGGGCCGTGCACCATGGCCTTCGCCAGCAGCAGGCGCCGCTTCATGCCCCCGGAGAGCCGCTCGATCTTCTGCCGGCGCTTGTCGTACAGGTCGAAGCTGGCGAGCAGCTCGTCGGCGCGCTCGCCGGCCTCCCGCCGCGGGATTCCGTAGTAGCCGGCGCCGAAGATCAGGATGTCCCGGATCGAGAAAAAGCGGTCGAAGTTGTACTCCTGCGGGGCGAGCCCGATCTGCCGTCGGGTGAAGCGGTAGTCGCGTACCACGTCGCCCCCGAACACCCGTGCGGCCCCGCCTTCCAGCTTCACCAGGCCCGTGAGGATGTGGATCGTGGTGGACTTTCCCGCGCCGTTCGGCCCCAGCAGGCCGAAGAACTGTCCCTCGCGGATGTCCAGATCCACGCCGCGCAACGCGACCGTCGTTCCGTAGGTCTTCGTGAGCCCGCGGATCGACACCGCGAGGGGTGCCTCCCGCGCGGGAGCTGGCGAGTCGGATGCGGCGATCGGGCGTCCCACTCGCTCTGTACGCCGCTCCCGCGCGAGGGCCGCGTCGCTCGTCACGGTAGGCTGCATGGAGTCACCTGATGCACGAAGGCCGCGGCGCCCGGCACCCCGCCGGGAGCACGCGGCCCACAGAGACGGTAAACTTAGCTGGACCCCCGCACCCCCGACAACCGCAGTCGACGCGCACGCCGCCGCAATCGACGCGCAAGTCGCCTCGGACACCGCATGACTCTGCCAGACCTCGCGATCGGCGGGACGATGCAGGTGGGCAAGACCACCTGCGCCGATCACCTCGCGGCCCGTCACGGCTACGCGCGGTACGCGCTGGCCGATCCCATCAAGGAGATCGCAATCGGCAGCTTCGGCTGGGACGGACGGAAGGACGACCGCGGGCGCCGGCTCCTGCAGGAGATCGGCTCCGCGGGGCGACGCTACGACCCGCGGATGTGGCTGCGCCGCTTCGATGCGTGGCTCGCATCGCGCCCCGGCGCACCGGTCGTGATCGACGACCTGCGGCTCACGCTCGAGGCCGACCATCTCCGCGCGAAGGGCTTCCTCATCCTGCTCCTGCGTCGTCCGGGATTCCATCCGCGCACGGAGGCCCCCGCACTCCTGCAGCACGAGACGGAAACGGAGCTCGAGCGCGTGCGGGCCGACCTCACGCTCGTGAACGCCGGTTCGGTTGCCGATCTCCTGCGCCAGATCGACGAAGCGCTGCCGCGCCTGACTCGCCTCGGCTGACGCGTACCCGCTGGCGGGTTCTCGCTTAGCCGCGTTTCCACTCAGGCTTCGCGGCTGAGGCGTCCGGCGGAGACTCCCGTGGCCCGAGGCGCCCGCTGTTTCAGCGGCCATGCCCCATGAACGCAGGGTCGTTTCGTGCTACGCGATGCCGGTACCCCGCGCGTATGCCGCCGGCTTCCAAGCTCCATCCCGGCAGCGGTTTGCAGCCAGGCAGGGAGGGTTGCCGAATGCGGTCCGCGCCTTGCGAGCCTGTCCGGGTGAACCCCCCGCCCTCAGGGAGGAGCCCGTGATGCATACCGGAAGGACGCCGGCGCTCAACTCCGCAGTGCTCACTCTGCTCGGGATCCTGGCAGGCGTGTCGCTCGCGGCTGCGCCGGCCTCGGCGCAGGACCAGCCATGTCCGTTTCTCTGTCCACCAGCCTTCAGCGTCTCGCCGAGCGTCTTCGTGACGCGCGCATTCGACACGCCGGAGGTCCGCCTCCTGCCGGCGGGGGGACGAGGGGAGCTGGAGCAGCAAACCGAATTCATCCTGTTTCTCAACCTGCTCGTGCCGACGACCGTCCCGCGTACGAACCTCTCGCTGCAGCTCGGCTGGGCGCCGTACGCCGAGCGAGCTGCGAATCCCTTCACCGGCTTCACGGCCGCCGACCTGGCGGAGGAACAGGTGGACGCCAACGAGCCGACCCTCGACTTGGGCGTGAACGTGGATCTCGTCCGCCGGAAGGAAGACACGCAAGGCTGGGTGGGCCTGACATTCGAGGTGCTCGATCAGTTCGGACCCGCGCAACAGCCGGGTGACGCGAGGACCTACGAGCACAACCTGGATTTCGAGCTCGACGCTTCCTTCGGATTGTTCAACTGGCTTGAAGGGGACGGTTACCTGAAGAACGTCACGGCCTTCGCCGAGCTCGACTACCTCGCGACCGGCCTGGCAGAGGCGGGCGACGAGGTCCCCAACGGCGAGCGCGTCTTCGAGGAAGACGACAGCCCCTGGACCTTCATCGCGGGGCTCACGCTGCCCGTGGCGCCGCTCGTCCCCGGGCCCTGACGGCAGCAAGCACGTCATGTTCCACGACATGAAGGTGTTTCCGGAGCGGTGATTCAGCGGGTGCCGGGATGTTCAGTGAAACGACGCGCCATGCTGACCTTGCGGAGGAGGAATGCTGGATATCCGCCATGCGGCGGGAGTCGGCGTCTCGTCCTGCTCGATGCCCAAGGGCGTGCTCCTTGCAACGCCGTTTCGCATTCCCCGAGCTCAACGCTCCCGGCGCAACGACCCCGCACTCGCAACGTGCGCGCCCACGGGCGCCATCTCATGCGCGTGCGCCCGCCACTCGTCCTTCCGTGATTCATCGTCCCTCCTGCAGCGGGAGGCGATGGGGGCGCCGCGTATTTCGCAGGACACCCGCGTTTTCGAGACGGGTGGATCGATCTGGATCGAAACGTGGACGCTGCTCCACTTCGTAACGTCGGGCCCTTCAAGGAGGCACACATGACATGCCGCGCTCGTAGCCTGGGCTGGACCCTGGCGTTGCTCGCAACCCTCGGCGTCGCGCCCACGCTCGGCGCTCAGGACCCGGCGCAACCGGACG